>JANXWQ010000102.1 GCA_025351065.1 Chthoniobacter sp.
GCATCTCCTGCTGAATCTCCACGCCATAAATCACGCCGGTTTCGCCGGTTTTCTTCGCGATCTTCCGGCTCACGTAGCCCGAGCCGCAGCCGATGTCCGCGACCACTTCGCCCTCGCGGAATTTCAGCGCCTCGATCAGCGAATCCGTCCGCTCCTCCTCCTCGCGCTCGGGCCGCTCCAGCCAGTCCGCGGCCTGGTGCCCCATGACGTGCGCGATTTCGCGGCCCATGAAAAACTTGCCGATGCCATTGCGGTCATGCTCTCCGCGCGTCTCGTAGAGCGGCTCCGGCGGCTTCGGCGCATCCGCAGCGAAAGCGGACGCGTGCAGCGCGGCGGTGCAGATGGCGGTGAGAAAGCGGATGGGGAGGAGCATGGGAGAAAGGTTTGGCGGGGAGCGGAGCGGCGGGGTTGGCGGTTTCATTTACCACCCGGCGGCGGGGTGAATCTTGCACAATCTTTCCGTGGCCGGTTTTGCAGCGATGTCACAGCTACGCGGTAGCGGCCGTAAAACCCTGCCGTCATTCTGAACGCAGCCCTTGGAGGCTTTGCGACAATGGCGGAGTGAAGAACCGCTGACTGTAAATGGGCGGAGGCGGCGGGGTGGTAGCGCGCTCTACCTCCCACCGCCTCCGCCCGTTTCTGTCAGCGATCCTTTACTGCGTTCCGTCCCGCCTTCGCCCGCACGGAACTTCGTTCAGGATGACGGCGTGGGTGGTGGGGCGCTGCGCGCACGGCGCTCATGCACCGTCGGGATTCTCGCCGAGCAGGCGGGTTTTGCGGCGGAGGGTGACGCGGTTCATTTTCGTTTCGCGGGCGAGGACGGTGGGCTTGCCGCCGAAGTGCGCGAGGAGGTGGCGCAGGGCCAGCGCTTCGAGTTCGTCGTGCATCTCGCGGTAGCTCGCGCCGGCGCGGAGCTTTTGCTGGAGCCAGGCGGCGAGCGCGGTTTCGAGCGGCTGGCTGGCGGGTGCGGACGCGGCGATTTCGCGCAGCTCGCGGGGGAGGTGTTGCGGGAGGATGACGCCGCCGTTGGAAACGGCGATGGCGTGTTCGAGGACGTTGCGGAGTTCGCGCACATTGCCCGGCCATTCGTGCCGCTGGAGCAGCTCAGTGGCGGCGGGTGAAAGCTGCGCGCCGCGGTCGGGAGCGAGCGTGGCGAGGAAGGAGGCGGCGAGCGCGGGCACATCGTCGGCGCGCTCGCGGAGCGAGGGCAGGGCGATTTCGAGGACGTGGAGGCGGTAGTAGAGGTCTTCGCGGAAAAGGCCGGCGCGCACTTCGTCGCGGAGGTTTTTGTTCGTCGCGGTGATGAGGCGGAGATCGACGCGCAGATCCTCGCGTCCGCCGATGCGGGTGAAGGTGCGCTCTTCGACAAAGCGCAGCAGCTTCGCCTGAATGGCGGGCGAGATGTCGGCGATTTCGTCGAGAAAAAGCGTGCCGCCCTGGGCGCGCTCAATGTGCCCGGTGCGCGCCGCGCCCGCGCCGGTGAAGGAATTTTTCTCGTGCCCGAACAGCTCGCTCTCCAGCAGCGTCTCCGGCAGCGCGCTGCAATGCAGCGTGACGAACGGCGCCGCGCGCCGCGCGCCATTCGCGTGGATGACGCGCGCGGTCAGCGTCTTGCCCGTGCCTGTCGGGCCGGTGATGAGCACGGGCGCGTCCGTGGCGCAGGCGTTGGCGATTTCCACAAAGCTGCGCTGCATCGCAGGCGTGGCGCCGACGAGCAGCGCGAGGGCATCGCGCGGCGGCGCGGGCGCGGGCGGCGCAGCGCCGAGGAGCTGGCGGAGCGTCTCCTGCACTTCGTGTAAATCGAGCGGCTTCACGAGATAGGCGGCCGCGCCGAGCTTTTTGGCGGCGACCGCGTTGTCGAGATTGGCGTGCGCCGTGATGATGAGCGCGGGGAGCTGCGGCACGCGCGCCCGCATTTGCTCCAGCACGGCGAGGCCGCTCATGTCCGGCAGGCCGATGTCGAGCACGGCGAGCGCGAACTCCCCGCGTGCCATCTCATCCAGCCCGCGCTGGCCGGAATAGCAGAGCACGGCCTCATGCCCGAGCCGTCGGCAGACCGCGGCGAGCGCGGCGGCGAGGGCGTGTTCGTCTTCGATGATGAGGAGGGGCTTCATGGGAAAATCCGAAATCCGAACGAGAGGAAAACTCGAAATCCGAATATCGAAATCCGAAACAAATCCGAAAGGCGTGAAATAGGAAAAAGGGAGCCTGTCGGGAGACGCATACTCCTTCTGTTTTTTGAATTACACACTTTTGAAATTTGTTTCGGATTTCGGATTTCGGATTTCGGATTTTTCCACCAGCAAAGGTAGC
>JANXWQ010000119.1 GCA_025351065.1 Chthoniobacter sp.
ATCGCCTGCGCCTGGTCGCCCTGGGGGGAGTAGTCGGAGGCGAGTTGAAAAGGCATCCGGCAGATGTAGCGGCGGTTTCCGCGAGGGGCAAATGGTGCGCGCGGGCAGTGCGAAAAAACCGCCGGCATTCCTGCGCGCCCGAGCCAGCCTGCACCCGCCCATTCGCAATTGCCACACGAGGACGGACGTGGCAAAAACCCCGCATCCCGTGAAAACTCCCCACGAAAAAGCGTTAGCCGTGGCCACCCTTTGTCTCGAGTCCCGAGGGTCGCGCTCTTATCGATGCGTGACCCCAGCAAGGCATGGGTCGCGGTGCCGGGGGTTACCTATGGTGGGTAAAATCAGAGGGTTTGCCACCGCGTGCATGCTCGCGTTCGTGTCGGTGGTTCCTGCCCAAGACTTCGCGCCGGAACTCGTCCCGCTGGTAACGCAACACCAGACCGCCCTCGCGGCACTCGACGCACAAAGAACCGCGGCGGTGGCGCGCGCCCAGCAGACCTACCTGGCGGCGCTCGACAGTGCGGAAAAAAGCGCGACCACCGCAGGCACTATTGAAGGCGTCGCGGCGATCACCAAGGAACGTGAAGCACTCAAAAGCGGACTGATGGCTCCGGTGATGCCAGAGGGTTTGCCAAAGACGCTGCAACCCATCCGCAAGGCCTACTTCGACGGCACCGCGCGTGTCGCCGCCGAGGCCAGTCCGCGGCAGAAAGCCCTTGATGCCGACTATCTTCGCGCGCTCGCCGCCCTGCAGCAGAGAGCGGCAGGCAAACCCGAACTCGCCAAACAGATCGCCGCGGAAAAGGAGAAGCTGTTCGCGAGCGTGGGCGGCCCTGTTTCTGGTTCCAGCAAGCCTCGCAACGAGCACAATGCCGTTATCAACGGCACCTTCGAGGTCGTGGACAAGGATGGGCATCCTCAGGGATGGCACCTCGAAGATCGTGCGGGCGACGTCTTCAAAGTCACCCGAGAAGGAGCTGGCAGCTTCGTCCGCCTGACGATGGCCGGGCTTCCCGGCAACGTGTGGGCGATCCAGGAAATCGCCGTTCCTCCGCGTGCCAAGACGATGACCATGCACGCCCGCGTCCGTGGCAAATGGAGCGACCGTAAAACCGACGACAGCAACTGGGGCGCGAATTTTTCGGCGCGCTTCATCGGAGCCGACGAGCAACTTACCGGGCCATGGTTTATCAACATCGGTGGTCGGGAAGATGGTGGCTGGAAAGAGCTATCGAAATCCGCACCCGTGGAAAACGGCGCCAAGCGGCTGCGTGTGCAGTTTGGCGCGCAATGGGTGGCGGGCACGTTCGACTTCGCCGACATCGAGGTCGAGTTCCGCTAACCGATTTCCCTCATTACGAAGTTGAGGACTTCGTAACGCACCTTGAGCGGGGAAGCTGTGCTTCGTGGCTGGGCAGTCTGTGGAATGGTGCAGCGCAAAAAAAGCCCCGGCCTCGTGGGGAGGCCGGGGCTTTGGGAATGGGCGGGTGGATCGCGGTTACTTCGCGTCCTTCACGGCGTCAGCGGCTTTGTCGGCGGCGTCTTTCACCGTGTCAGCCGCTTTGTCGGCAGCTTTGTCCGCGGCGTTCTTGGTCGCATCGACGGCTTTGTCGGCGGCAACCTTGGCGTCGGCGGCGACCTTGTCGATCGCGGCGGCAGCGTCAGGTGCCTTCTCTTTTGCGGAATCAGCGGCTTTTTCGATTTTGGTCGAAGCCTCGGCTTTCGCGTCTTCAGCTTTTTCGGAGATGGCGGCGTCTTTCTTTTCGCAGGCGGTGAAGCCGAGGGCGGCGACGGCGGCGACGGCAAACAGTGGGGTCAGTTTCATGATTTCGTGGGATTTAGGGTTGGTGGGTTTGGTGCGATCCGAATTGACCGCGAGGGGCAGGCTGGCCGGGTGGTCGTAGCCTGTCAACGCAACAACCGGCGCGGGGGCGATTACTTGGCGAGGAGTTTTTCGAGGAGCGAAGTCATCCGCGCGAGCATGGTGCGGGGGTCGTCGAGGAGGCCGGCGGCGACGAGGGCGTTGTCGAAAACCTGCTCGCTGACCTGCGCGGCGAGGGCGGCGTCGGTGTGGCGGATTTTTTCGAGCTGCGCGAGCATGGTGTGGCGGGGGTTGATCTCGAGGTCGGGCTTGGCGTCGAGGCTGGGACCCCCTTCGCGGTTCATCATCTTCATCACGCGGCGCATGCTGGAGGTGAGCTGGGCGTCGCTGTCCACGACGACGGCGGGGCTGCCGGTGAGGCGCTTCGAGACGCGCACTTCGCCGACGCGGTCGCCGAGGGTTTCCTTGACGAAGTTCGCCAGCAGCCGCGCCTCGTCGTCGCTGAGCGCGCCGGGCTTTTCCTCGTCGAGCTTGAGGTCGGCTTTCTCCGCCGCGACGAGCCGCTTTTTGTCGAACTCGCGCAGATTCTCCATGACGAATTCATCCTGCGGCGCGTAGAGAAACAGCACCTCGAATTTCTTTTCGCGGAAGACCTCGAAATACGGGCTGGCCTCCGCCGCCTCGCGGTTCGGCGCGAGCAGATAGTAGATCTCCTTTTGCGCCTCGGGCATGCGGCTCACGTAGTCGGGCAGCGAAGTCGTCTTGCCCTTCTCGGTGTGCGACGACTCCGCGCGCAGCAGCTTGGCCAGCGCCTCGCGGTGCGACCAGTCGTTGGCCACGCCTTCCTTGATGCAGTGCCCGTGCTCGGCGAAAAATCTGTCGTATTTCTCGGCGTCCGTCTTGGCCTCTTCATCCAGCCATTTCAGCACGCGCTTGGTCAGCACCTCGTTGATTTTCCGCAGCAGCGCGGAGTCCTGCATGGTTTCGCGCGAGATGTTCAGCGGCAGGTCTTCGCTATCGACCACGCCTTTCAAAAACCGCAGCCACTCGGGGAAAAGCCCCTTCGCTTTGGGCGAGATGAGCACCTTCTTGCAGTAGAGGTTCACCTCGCTCTCGCTGCGCTGCATCGTCAGTTGCTCATAGCTTTTCGCCGGGACGAAAAGCAGCGCGCGGATGGCGAGCGGCGCGTCCGCCGAGAAGTGCAGCCGGTACTGGGGCGCATCGGAGTCGTGCCCGACATACTTGTAAAAATCCGCGTATTCCTCGTCGGTGATCTCGCTTTTGTTCTTTGTCCAGAGCGCCTGCACGGTGTTCACCGCGGTGCCGTTCAGCTCGATGGGGAACTGCACGAAATTCGAGTAGTGCTTGATGATCTGCTCGATGCGCGAGGCCGTGGCAAACTCCGCCTCGCGCAGATGCAGCACGATCTTGGTCCCGCGCGAAAGCTCGCCCGCCGGCTCAATCTCGTAGCCCGTGCGTCCGTCGCTCGTCCACACCCAGCCGGTCTCGCCCGGCAGGTACGACCGCGAGAAAACCGTCACCTTTTCCGCAACCATGAACGCCGCGTAAAACCCGACGCCGAACTGCCCGATGAGCTGCGCGTCATCCTTGCTCGCCTTGAGCTGTTCGAGGAACGCCTTCGAGCCCGAGTGCGCGATCGTGCCGAGATTGTCGATCAGCTCGCCGTGGGTCATGCCGAGGCCGGTGTCGGTGAAAGTGATGGTCTTCGCCTGGTCGTCAGTCGCCACGCTGATCGTGAGCGCCGCGTCCGGCTCGAAAATTTCCGCGCCCGAGGTTTGCAGGAACTTCAGCTTCTCGGTGGCGTCGGCGGCGTTCGAGATGAGTTCGCGGACAAAGATTTCCTTGTCGGTGTAAAGCGAGTGGATGACGAGGTCGAGGAGCTGCGCGATCTCGGCCTGAAAGGCGTGTTTTTCGATGGTGGACATAAGGGCGCGGACTCTACAAACCGCCCGCGTCCGCGCAAGGGCTGTCGCGGAGGATTGTCTTGCGCCGAAGCGCGGCTTTCTGATTTTCTCCCACATCGTCAGCCGACCGGATGCCGGTTGGCTTTTCAAAAAAAAACACCGCCATGAAAAACACGCCCCGTTCCCTCGCCCTCGGCTCCACCGCGCTGCTCGCGCTGACCTCGACCTTTATCCCACAAACCGCGGACGCGGCGCGCGAGATCGCACCCGCGCCCGTGACCGGCTGGGAACCGCTGCGCGGCGAGCTGACCCTCGGCATCGGCGGCACGCGCGACCGGCTCACCGGCAGCACCGATCTGACCGTGCCGCTGTGGAAAAGCGACGATCAAAACAACATGCTCTTTCTCGACGGCCACTGGGAGGGCAACTCGGGCCACGAGGAGGCTTACAACGCAGGGCTCGGCTTCCGGCATCGCCTCGGCGGATCGGACGTGATCGTGGGCGTGAACGCGTTTTGGGACCACGGCGTCTTTCATGGGCAGAGCTTCGATCAGTTTGGCACGGGGCTCGAAATCCTCTCGCACTGGGTGGACTTCCGCCTCAACGGCTACTTCCCCGAAGGCGGCGACGCGGTCATTGACCACCACCAGAAAAAACGCACCCGCACCCGCACCAGCAGCGTCACCGACCGGAAGACGTCCGTGGTCGATGCCATCGACGGCGGGGAGGGTTTCTTTTTAGATCGCACGACCACGACCACAGACACGAAGACCACGACCCGCACGCGCAAGTCACGCACCCGTTTTTGCGAGAACCGGGAAACCGCGATGCCGGGCTTCGACACCGAGCTGGGCTTCCTCATTCCGGGACTCGAGCGCTACATGGAGACGCGGGTTTTCGGCGGCTACGCGTTTTTCGACGGCGGCTACGAGCACGACATCAGCACCGGCACCGGGCGGCTCGAATGCCGCGTGCTGCCCGCGCTGATCGTGGACACGGAGTATAAAGGCGACGCCCGCCTGCTCGACGGGCGCAACCACTGGTTCTGGGGGCTGCGCGGCGAAATCCCCTTTGATCTCGGCAATCTCCTCCAAGGCCAGAGCCCGTTCGCCGGCATCACTCAGGCGTTCACGCCGAAATGGATGGGTGCCAGCGGCTCCGCCGGGCCGCTAGGCTACAGCAAGGACGACAAAAAGGCGGTCGATCCCGCCGAGATGGCGCGCAACCGGATGAACGAAAACATCATCCGCTCGTGGCGTCCGCAGATCGACGAATCCGACTGCCTCCGCACCGCCACACGGCGCAGCAGCAAAACTACCGTCACGCAAACCGAGGAGCGGCGGGTGCAGGTCGAGCGGTTCCAGTTCGCCCAGTAGTCTCGCCACGGCTCCCCATTTTTTTTGCCGGCCGCGCCGCGGAGAAAACCTCGGGTTTTCGACTGCGGGAAGATGCGCCGGCTAGCGCGGCCGGTGGATTTTCACGGCGACAAAGGCGGTGTCCGGCAGGATGTATTTGCGCAGCTCGACCTCGACGGCGCGGAGGGCAAAGCGGGCGAGCAGCAGCGCGGCGAGATCCTCGGCGAGCGTTTCCAGCAGGCGGCGCGGGCGGGCGAGGCTGAGCGCCTGCACCTCCGCGCAGACGCGGAAATAATCGACCGTGTTTTCGAGCGCGTCGCCGAGGGCAGTGAAGTCGCGAAGCGGCTCCAGCACAAGGTTCGCGGTCAGGCGCTGCGCGGTCGCACGCTCCCCGTCGGGCACGCCAATGAAGGACGAAAGCTCCAGCCCGTCGATGAGGATGCGGTCGGTCATGCGCTCAGCCGACGCGGAATTTCACCTCGCGCACCACGCTTTTGCCGAAGCGCTCCTTGAGCTTCGCCAAAATCTCGCGCTTCCAAAAACGGTCGAGCTCGAAGTGCACCGTCGGCTGCAGCACGCGCACCGTCAGCACGCCGTCCTTGAGCTGCTGCGGCGCGGAATGTTTCGCCACGAATTCGCCGACGACTTCATGCCACGCGCCCATCACCTCGTCGGCGCGCAGACGATCCTTCAGCCCGAGCCCGGCCATCACTTTGCGCACCGCATCGCCCACCGCCACCGCGCGGTCGGGCCGCACCACCGGCTCCGGCAGGCCGCGCCAATCGGCGAGGACGCGGGCGCGGAGTTGTTCGGGTTTCATCGTCGGAGAGTGTCCACGAAAAGCACGAAAAGGCACGGAAAATGGCGGCTCCGTTTTCGTGATCTTTCGTGCCTTTCGTGGACAAATAAAAAACCCTCACCGGCGAAGGTGAGGGTTTTCCAAAATTCGTTTCGTGATCCGCGGTTACGCCGGGCCGTCGCTGCCGATGGCTTCGACCGGGCAGCCTTCCATCGCTTCCTTGCAGAGCGCGGTTTCGGCGTCGTTCTCGGGCTGCTTGTAGAGGTAGCTGTGGCCGCCGTCGTCGTTGCGGGTGAAATTGGCGGGCGCCGTTTCGCGGCAGAGGTCGCAGTCGATGCACTGGTCGTCCACGTAGAAGGCACCAGCGACGTTTTCGGGATATTTGTTTGCGAAGTCAGCCATAGATAGGTCGGGTTTTTTGAGCCGCCCAAAATAGGGGCGAATCCCGGGGTGGCAACGTCTTTTTGTGTCCTGCGGAAACCGGGCTTCGCGGTTGACCCATCCTCGCGCGCTGGCGACATTCGCCGCCCTATGACCGACCAACTTCCCGACGCCCTGGTCTCTGCCGAGGGCTGGCATGTGCAGCACCTTTTTTACAAAATCGAACACGGCGCGTGGACGCTGCTCGATCGCGCGGAGCAGGTCGAGGCCAAGACTAATCTGGCCGAACTCGTCGCCGAAATCCGCGCCACCGAAGGCGCGCAGCTCCTCACCTTCGCCATGGTTTCGCCGAAGGCTGACCTCGGCTTCATGCTGCTCTGCGCCGACCTGCAAAAATCGAACGCCTTTGAAAAGCGCCTCTCGCTCGCCCTCGGCGCGGACATCCTCACGCCAGCTTACAGCTTTCTCTCCATGACCGAGCGCAGCGAATACACCACGAGCGAAGCCGAATACGCCGAGTCGCTGGTGAAGGAGGACGGCCTCGCCGCCGGCACGCCCGAGCATGAGGAAAAACTCACCGCCTTCCGCGAACGCATGGCGAAATATATGAAGGACCGCCTTTACCCGGTGCTCCCGCCCTGGCCGGCGATGTGTTTTTATCCCATGAGCAAACGCCGCGGCACCGCCGGGCAAAACTGGTATGCACTCAGTTTCGAGGAGCGGAAAAAACTCATGCTCGGCCACGCGAAAATCGGCCGCACCTGGCACGGCAAAATCCTCCAGCTCATCACCGGCTCCACCGGGCTCGACGACTGGGAGTGGGGCGTCACCCTGCTCGCGCACGATCCGCTGAATTTCAAAGGCATCGTCTATGAAATGCGCTTCGACGCGGTGAGCGCGCAGTACGCCGACTTCGGCGAATTTTTCATCGGCCTCCAGCTCCCGCTGGACGAGATTTTCCGCCGCGTGCTGCTGTAAGAAAAAGGGCTCACGCAAAGACGCAAAGACGCGAAGGGGGAAAAGCGGCCCCGCTGATTTCTTTGCGTCTTTGCGCCTTTGCGTGACACTTCCTCCGCATTCTATGAAACGCGAAAACCTTCCCCTGCCGATGGGTGTGCTACTTCTGCTCATGGTCGTCTTTGTCGCCGATGTCCTGCTGACCGCGAACCATCTGCCGGCGCGGCTCGCTACCCACTTCGGCCTGGACGGGGAGGCGAACGGCTGGATGACGCGTGCGCGGCACGTGCGGTTCATCATCGGTTTCGGGCTGGGCGTGCCGCTGTTCCTCCTACTCGTCTCGGAGGTCGTGACACGACTCGGTGGCGCAGGCCTGAACATCCCACATCGTGACTACTGGCTCACGCCGGAGCGCCGCGGGCAGACGCTCGCTTTCATGCAGCGAGAGATGATCTGGCTCGCGTGCTTGCTCGTGGTTTTTTTCGAGATGACTGAACACCTCATCGTGAACGCGAACCTGCAATCCCCTGCCAGCTTGGCGAGCAGACAACTTTGGCTGTTCATCGCGATCTTTGTCGGCGCGATGGGCGTCTGGCTGGTGAATTTCATCCGCCCGTTTCTCCGCAAGGCATGATGCGCGAAAAAGTCGCCAACCTCCGCGCCCAACTCCGCGCGCATGCGCCGCTGGTCATCGCCTACAGCGGCGGGGTGGACAGCGCGTATCTGCTCGCGGAGGCGCATCAGACCTTGGGTTCGCAGGTGCTCGGCGTCATCGCCGACAGCCCGAGCCTCCCGCGCCAGGCGCTCGCCGAGGCACTGGCGCTGGGGGAAAAAATCGGCGCGGCCGTCGAGGTCGTGCGCACGGATGAACTCGCCAATCCCGACTACGCCAGCAATCCGCCGAACCGCTGCTATTTCTGC
>JANXWQ010000128.1 GCA_025351065.1 Chthoniobacter sp.
TCGAGGTTGAGCTGGAATTCGTGGTCGAGCATGGCCTGGAGCCGCTGGCGCGAGACATAGCGCTCGGTGTCGCCGTAGATGGCGTCGCTCACCGTCATGTCGTAGGCCGAGATGCTCTTCGCAATCGTACCCGCCGCGCCGCCTACGCGGAAAAACCAGCGCACCACCTCCTGCCCCGCACCGATCTCAGCAAAGGTGCCGTAGAAGCGCGGATCGAGATTGATCTTCAGCGCCTTTTGATGCGTGTCGAAAGTGGTGTCGCTGTTCGTCATGGTCGGCGACTCAAGCACGCAGGCCGCGCGGCGGCGAGTGCGATGTAAAAAGTCCGCGCTTCCTACCAGTCCTTGCTCCGCAGCTTCTTCACCTGCGAGTGCCGCTTTTTGTCATCGAGGATGCGGCGTTGCACGCCGCGCGGACGCTTCGAGTTTTGCCGCCGCTTTTTCTCGATCTCCGCGCGCCGGGCCGCGCGCTCTTCGCGCCGCGTGCGCTCGATGGCGTCGAGCAGGCGCTCCCACGCGAGCTGGCGGTTCATGGATTGCGAGCGCGTGTCCTGCACCGTCACCGCCACGCCGGTCGGCACATGACGGAGCTGCACGGCGGTGGAAACCTTGTTCACATGCTGGCCGCCCGGCCCGGAGCTGCGCGAAAACTTTTCCTCAAAGTCCGCCGCATCCAGCCGGAGCTGAGCGAGCCGCGCGGCTTTGCGGGCGTGAAAATCGGAGGGTGCGTTCATTTTTCTGCGGAAAAAAAAACCCGCCGCACCCCCGCGCCGCACAAGTGCCCAAGCGCCACGGCAGCGAGCGACAGTCCCACGGACAGCGCCACGTTTGCGCCCGCTGTCGCCCATTTTCCTTCCTGCGCGAGTTCGAGCGTTTGGAGGCTGAATGAGGAGAACGTGGTGTAGCCGCCGAGGATGCCGATCATCAAAATCTGCCGCGCAAACGGCATCGGCCCGAGCGCCGCGATGAAGCCGATGACGAAGGAGCCGGTGACATTCACAAACACCGTGCCGAGATGCGGCGCACCGAATTTGCCGCCCATCAATGCCGCCAGCCAAAACCGCAGCACGCCGCCGAGCGCGCTGCCGAGGGCGATGAGGAGGTAGGCATTCATGCGGCGCTATGGAAAGCGCAAGGCCGCCGCGGGCGCGAGCGGCTTTAACGTTTTTTTAATGGGGAAAGCGCCGCGTTTAATTAACGCCCGGTGCGGCGAGCGAGGATCTTGCAGCCATGCAAGCACACGACTGGACTCAACTCGCCCTCTACCTCGCGGCCCTCCTCGCGCTACGGCACGAGGCCGAGGCTCTTCAGCAAGTGCGGCAGGATGACCTGCTGCGCGCCTTCGGCATTCGGGTGGATGCCGTCCGGCACGAGGGCGAGCCACTGCGCCTCGCCCCGCTTGAGCACCGCCTGCCAGTCCGCCGAAAAGTCGATCAGCCGCAGCCCGCGCGTCTTGGCCACTTCGCGGTAAAGCTGCTCGTAGTCGGCGATCTTCGGCCGGCGTTCGAGATTCACGCCTGTCGGCGGGTTCATCACCAAGAGGATGATTTCGCACTCAGGCTGGGCGGCGAGGGTGCGGTCGATCATCGCATCCAGATTCCTCCGCGCGTCCTCGACCGAGGTCTTGTATTCGAGGTAGGCGTCGTTGATCGAAAACTCGATGAAGAGCGCATCGGGTTTTTTGGCGATGACACGTTCGTCGAGATTTTCCACACCCCACTTCGACCACATGGCTCCCTGCGCGCTGTTCACGACCGTCGCGAGTTTCGGGAAGTTTTTCTCGAGCGCCGCGCTGAGTTGCGCCACCCACGCGCCGCCCGCGGTGAGGCTGGTGCCGTAGGTGACGACCGTCTGCGGCTGGCCCGCTGCGAGGCGGGCGACGAACGCCGCCTTTTCCGCGCCGGAGCAAAAGCCGGGGACGAGGAGCAGCAGCGCGGAGAGGAAAGCGGCGAGGCGCATCGGCTACGCCAGCTCCCAGCCTTTGCGGTACTCGCGCTTGATGAACCGCGCGGCCTCGGGCGTGCCGGGGCATTCGAGCTTCGCCGGGTCCCACGCGATTTTTTTGCCCACGCGGTAGGCCACGTTGCCGAGGTGGTTCGCCTCGGTGAGCCCGCCGCTGTACTCGAAATTGCACGTCGTCGCCGC
>JANXWQ010000130.1 GCA_025351065.1 Chthoniobacter sp.
GGCTGGTTTTCACCGTGGCTCCGGTGGAGGCAAAGACTTCCGCGGGGATGGAGACGATGAGGCAGAGGCGGGCGCGGCCCTCGGCCCAGTTGCGGATGTCCTGCTCGTCGGGGTTGTTGAAAAAGCCCTCGGGGAGGACGATGCCCATGCGCCCGCCGGGCTTGAGGAGATCGAGGCAGCGCTCGAGAAAGATGTGCTGAATCTTGGTGGATTTCGCGCCGAGTTCGTAAAGGTCGAGGAGTTCGGTATCGGCGTTTTCTTTGCCCGCGTAGCTGGGCTGGGACTCGGCGACGCGCAGGGTGCGGCGGAGCGTCTGGCCAAAGGGCGGGTTGGTGAAGATGACATCGAAGAGGCCGCGGCGGATGCCGTTCACATCGAGCAAGCCCTCGTGCTGGTGGACGCCGACATGGCCGTCGCCGTGCATGATCATGTTCATCTTCGCGGTGCGCGCGGAGCGGGCTTCCTTGTCGGTGCCGTAGATGCTTTTCGAGGACAGCGCGTAGATGCGGCCCGCTTGGTTCGCGGGCTGGAGGTCGGGGTTGAGCTGGGCAAAAGCGCGCTGCACGCGCTCGGAGCGCGCAGCCTGCTCCTGCTCGTCCACTTTGTCGAAGTCCTTGCCGAGGATGGCGGTCTTGCAGCGTTCTTTCGCCGCCTGGATGTCGTGCTCGATGCAGGCGCGGACATGCTCGAAGACTTTGATGAGGAAGCCGCCGGTGCCGCAGCACGGGTCGCAGACGAGTTCGCCCTCTTGCGGGTCGAGGACGCGGACCATGAAATCCACGAGCACGCGCGGGGTGAAAAACTGGCCGAGGCCGTCGCGGAAGGTCTTGCCGAGGAACTCCTCGAAGGCGATGCCCTTCACGTCGTCGGACGTGTCGGAGAGATTGTATTTTTCGAGGAGGCGGACGATTTGCAGGAAGCTGGACTCGCCCATGCGGAGGCTGTCGTTGGCGGCGAAAATGAGGGCGTCCTCAAACTCCTCTTTGGTCTGGTCGAAGAGGTATTGATAAGTGGGTTTTTGCTGGCGGGCTTTGTCGGGGCGGGTGTCCTCGTCGTTCTTCCGCAGTTCCTCGAAGCGGGCGCGGGTGAAGAGCGACGCGCCAGCCTTTCGCTCGTGGCGGATTTTCATGAAGAGCACCTTCGAGATTTCATCGAAGGCGTCGGCGTTCATGATGGCGTCGTTGTCGCGCAGCACGTCGTGGCAGCGGAAGAGGAGCTTCTGGAATTCGTCGCGCGAGAAGGTCTTGGTGCGGGTGAGGAGGTCGGCGAGTTTGCGCGCGTCGGCGAGGTCGGCGGCCTTGGGGATTTCGAGGATTTCGTCCTGCTCCTCGAGGCGGTTGGGCAGCGTCTCCTTGTTGACGCGAAAGTAGCGGGTCTCTTTTTCGTTCGTCGTGACGAAGAAGCTGGCGTTGGCCCACGCGGCGTAGTTGAGCCCTTGGTAATAGTCGTCGGGAACGACCTTGACGGTCTCAGCCTTGCACTCGACGACGAGGACGAGGTTGCGCTTGCTGGCCTCGCGATCCGCTTTGCTCGGCCACACGCCGATGTCCGCGCGCGAACGTCCGGTGCCGCGCTGACCTTTCACGACGGCCAGCTCCTGCCCCATCTGGTCGAGCGCGTAGCCGTATTCGTTGACGAGCCGGCAGACCACGCGCTGGCGGACTTCCTCCTCGGGCTTGTGGAGCAGCCATTGGTTTTTCTTCCGCACGAGCGGGCAGAAGATGCGGCCATCTTTGAATTGGATTTCGAGTTGGGCAGTCATCGTGGTCAGCGGGCGGGTTTAACGCGGCGGGTGAGAAGTGGCGAGCACTCGATTGCCCGCCACGCACGCTGCCGATGGAGCGGCGAGTGGCGCGATTGTCGGCTGGCCTTTGGCCGTGTGGTCGCTAGCGTTCGCGCCCGTGTCCGCTCCTGCCAAAATCCGCCGCAATCCATTTGAGAGCCTCATCTTTGCCAGCCGCTGGCTGCAGGCTCCGCTCTACGCCGGGCTGATCGTCGCGCAGGGCGTGTATGTCTGGCAGTTTCTCGTCGAGCTGTGGCATCTCGTTTCCATCGCTTTTCTCCAGGCCGCTCCGGCGCTCGCCGCGCATGGGGCGCACGATGTCACGGCGACTTCGGCGAGCGAGGCGATCATGCTTTCCGTCCTCGGCCTGATCGACGTGGTGATGATCGCGAACCTGCTCATCATGGTCATCATCGGCGGCTACGAGACCTTCGTCTCCCGCCTCGATCTCCAGGATCACCCCGACCAGCCCGAGTGGCTCAGCCACGTCAACGCTGGCGTGCTGAAAGTGAAGCTCGCCACCGCGCTCATCGGCATCTCGTCCATTCATCTGCTGAAGTCCTTCATCGAGGCCGAGCGCCGGCCCGAGCAGGCGATGAAATGGCAGGTCATCATCCACCTCGTCTTCGTCCTCTCGGCTTTCGCGCTGGCGTGGACGGATCGCGTGATGATCGCCGGGGCCAAGCAAAAGGAGCACTAGGCATGGAGTGGAGCCAACTCCTTTGCGCCGGCCGCCTCGGCAAAGACGGGCGCGTGCGACCGCCGGATCCCGAGCGTTCGGAGTTTCGGCGCGATTCGGACCGGCTGACATTTTCGACGGCGTTCCGGCGGCTGCAGGACAAGACGCAGGTCTTTCCCATGGCGGACAATGACTACGTGCGGACGCGGCTCACGCATTCGCTGGAGGTCTCGAGCGTGGGCCGGTCCCTGGGGGCGCGGGTCGGGGCGGAAATTTGTGCGCGGCATCCGGGACTGAAATCGCACGGGTCGGAGTTTGGTGAGATCGTGGCGGCGGCGGCGCTGGCGCATGACCTCGGCAATCCGCCGTTCGGACATTCCGGCGAGGATGCGATCCGGCATTGGTTTGCCACTTCCGCGCTCGCGGAAAAAGCGGGCGCGGGGCTGAACGCGGCGCAGCGCGCGGACATCGCCCACTACGAGGGCAATGCGCAGGGCTTCCGGCTCATCACGCGGCTGCAGATGCCGGAGAATGACGGCGGACTGCAACTCACCTACGCCACGCTCGGCGCGTTCGCGAAATACCCGCGCGAGTCGGTCGTGCCCGACGGCGTGCCGCGCGGCGCGGGCGCCAAAAAATTCGGTTTTTGCCAAAGCGAGCGCGCCCACTTCGAGCGTGTGGCCGCGCATTGCGGGCTGGTGCGGCGCACGCCGGACGCCGCGTGGTGGGCGCGGCATCCGCTGGCCTTTCTCGTCGAGGCGGCGGACGACATCTGCTACCGGCTCGTGGATTTCGAGGACGGCTTTCGCGTAGGCGAACTCGACTACGCCGAGGTGCGCGACGCCTTCCTCGCGCTCATGCCCGATGGCAAAAAGCCCACCCGCCTGCACGAGGCGCACACCGACAGCCGCCGCGTGCAAATCCTCCGCGCCATCGCCATCGGCTGCGCCATCGACGAAGCCGCCGAGGTTTTTCTCGAAAACGAGGGGGCGATTCTCAACGGCACTTTCGATACCCCGCTCATCGACGCCGGCACGAACCGCGAGGCGTGGGCCGCCATCCAGCAGCGCTCCATCGAGACCATCTACGCCACGCCGCGCGGCGTGAAAATCGAGGCCGCCGGCTTCGAGGTGCTCGGCGGGCTGCTCGATGTCTTTGTTTCCGCGCTGAACGGCCTCGACACCCAGCCACGTCGCTCGCGCAAGCTGCTTTTCCTCGTCCCCGCCGAGAATCTCGGCCCCGGCCGCACGCCCGATCCCGAGCCGTATCCGCGGCTGATGAAGATCCTCGATTTCGTCTCCGGCATGACCGACAGCTACGCGCTCGAGCTTTACAAAAACGTGCGCGGCATCGCCTTGCCGGGACATTAAGCGGGGCGGGCACGCATCCTGCATTGCGAGAGGGGACATTTCACTTCGTACATTATGAAAAACACCCTCCTCACTCTCACCGCCGCCTGCGCCCTCACCGGCTGCGCGGGCGTCAAAGTCGCCCACACCGACATCGCCACCGGGGCCACGCACCCGAAGGCCATTTACATCCGCACGTTTGCCGACGAAGCGAAATTCATCGGCCAGCACAGCGGTGGGATCGGCGAACGGCTGATCCGCCACTCGCTCGCGCCGGCGGAATTTTCCAAAGCGCTGAAGGAGGAGATGGAAAAAATGGCTCCCGCTGCCGTGCTCGCGGACGACGAGACGCCGACCGTCGGCTGGCTCGTGGAAAGCAATCTCGAAGTGGTCGATGCCGGCACGCCGTTTTGGCGCGCGGTGAATGGCCCGCTGGGACCGGGTTTTGGCAGCTCGAAAATCCGCATCCATGTGCGTGTAACCGACGTGGCGGCGCGGCACCACTACGCCGATGCGAAGGACGTGAGCAAAGGCCCGCGCGGCAATGTGCTTTATGAATTTGACCTCGCCGGCGGCAGCCGCGGGCAGGGCGGCTCGGGATCGATCTATGCGCCAGGCCTCGGCTACGCCGCGCCGTTCGACTACAAAAACGCCGCCGAGCGCGTGCTCATGGCGTTGAGCGTGGACCCGCGGGTGACTGGCGGGCGCGATTCCTCGACCATTCGGTAAAACTTTTCGTTGGTGGTTCCGGGAGGGCGGGACTTCCGCCGGGCGATGGCGACCTGTGAGTCGCCGCCCGGTCGAAGCCCGCCCTCCCGTTTTTCGCGCACAAAATGAAAATCCCGCCGCTGGGCGCGGGCAAATGATTGATTGCGCGGCCCGGCCTCGCCCTTAGTTTCGCGACCAAATTATGCTCAATGAGGACACGATCCAGTATGCGATCGAAAACACCCAGGTCATCGTCGCCCCGCAGCGGCGCATCGCCACGTTTGGCGACACGAGCTTTCGCTTTTTTCTCGTCACCGAGCTGATGGACACCGTGGGCCAGGTGCGGGTGCGCGACGGGAGGCTGCACGCCGAACGCCCGCAGATCATCACGCCGGGGCAGATTCACCGCATGCTGGCCGAGGGTTTCGGCGAGCGCGCCGAGGCATTTGTGGAATGGCTGCGCGAGCGCGCGCCGCAGCTCGCGGCGCTGAAATACGGCTTCCAGTTTCGCAAGTCGGACGTGTCCGACAACATCCTGCACGGCTCGCTGGAGGAAGTGCTGGGACGGTTGCGTGAGGACGTGGAGCGCTCGGAAGATCCGCTTAGCGCGGTCATTCACGGCGTGGACGAGGGCTGGGAAATCTGCCTGCTGAAATTCGCCGCCGACATGATTCAGGAATCGTCCGGCGGCAACATGGGCGACTTCAAAAAGCGCGGCCTGCTGTGACGGCGCCGAAACCGCAAATGGCGGAAGGTTTATCCGCAGATTTCGCAGATTACGCGGATTGGGCATGCTGAAAATCTGCGCCATCTGCGAAATCTGCGGATAAATCCCCAGCCGTTTGCGGGGCGCGCGTTGACTCACTTTCCACTTTCCCTTTCACTCCCCACTGCCTGTGAAAGCCCTCTTCCTCATCGTCCTCGCCGTCGCCATTTTTGGCACCGGGGCTTACGTCACTTACGAGATGTTCATCGTGCCGAAAAAGGCGCTGGAGGCGGAAAAGGCGCAGCCGCCTCCGCCTCCGCCGCCCGATCCGACGGTGCCGGAGTTTGAGAAAGCGAAGGCCGCGCGCCAGCCGGGCAAGCTGCTGGAGGCGCGCGAGGCGCTGACCGCGTTTGTCGAGCGCTACCCGGAGTCGAGCAAGATCGACGAGGCGAAAAACCTGCTCGGCAAAATCAACACCGACCTCTTTCTCTCCACGCGGCCAGCGCCGGAAAAGGAAATTTACATCGTGCAGCGCGGCGACGTCATCAACCGCGTGGCGACCAAGCTCAAGGTCACGCCCGAACTGCTCATGCGGACCAACAGCCTGGAACAAACCATGCTCCGCATCGGGCAAAAGCTGACCATCGCGCCGGCCGATTTTTCGGTCGTCATCAGCCGGAAAAAGGACCGGGTTACGCTGCTGAACAAGGGCCGCTTTTTCAAACAGTACGCCGTCATCTCCTGGCCGCCGCAGCATGCGAAAAAGGCGCTGCCGGCCGGGGCCAAGGGGCCGCCGCTGCCGAAGCAGACCGGCAAGGTGAAGGACAAAATCGCGTGGCTCGATGGGCAGCGCGTGATCTTCACCGACAAGGGTTTTTGGACCGCGAAATTCTGGATCGAAATCAGCATCCCTGGCTGCACGCTCTACCCCGATCCCGAGGGTGCACCGGAGACGCCGAACTCGAAGCCCGTCAACGGCGGCATCGCCCTCGCGCCGGAGGCGCTGACCGAACTCGGTGCGTTGCTGAGCAAAGGCGACGAAGTCACCCTTGAATAAAACCTGCCCATGAAACTGCTGCCGCTGGAATTTGAAAAACCGATCATCGAGCTTGAGGAAAAACTCGCCGATTTGAAACGCCATTCGTGCGCGAATGACATCAACTTTGACGCCGAAGTGCGCCGCATGGAGGGAAAGATCGAGGACACCAAGCGCACCATTTACGAGAACCTCACGGCCTGGCAGCGCGTGCAGATCGCGCGGCACACGGCGCGCCCGTTCACGCTCGATTACCTCCAGCTTTCGTTCACGAATTTCACCGAGATCCACGGCGACCGGCTTTTCGCCGAAGACCGCGCGATGCCCGGCGGCTTTGCCACCATCGCGGGGCGAAAGTGCGTGGTCATCGGCCACCAGAAAGGCCGCGAGCTGAAGGAAAACATCAAGCGCAACTTTGGCTGCGCCAACCCCGAGGGCTACCGCAAGGCGTTGCGGCTCATGCGGCTCGCGGAAAAATTCGGCCTGCCCTTTGTCTCGCTCATCGACACGCCCGGCGCGTATCCCGGCCTCGGCGCCGAGGAGCGGCACATCTCCGAGGCCATCGCCGTGAACCTGCGCGAAATGATGGTGCTGCGCACGCCGACCGTCGCCGTCATCATTGGCGAAGGCGGGAGCGGCGGCGCGCTCGGCATCGCCGTCGCGGACCGTGTGCTGATGCTGGAAAACGCCTACTACTCGGTGATCTCACCGGAGGGTTGCGCGGCGATTTTGTGGAAGCACCGCAAGCACGCACCCGAGGCCGCCGCCGCGCTGAAGCTGACCGCGCGCGACCTGCTGGAGATGAAACTGATCGACGGCATCGTCCCCGAACCGATGGGCGGCGCGCACCAGAACCACGCCGCGGCCATCGCCAATCTCCGCACCGCCATCAGCCGCCAGCTCGACGAGCTGACGAAGCTCCCGCACGACGAACTGCTCGCCCAGCGTTACGAAAAATTCCGCCGCGTCGGCGAATTTGCCGGTGACCATTAGAGGCTGCGAAAAAGTGCGGCGGCTGTAGGGGAAGCTGCCAGCTTCCCCCGATCCCCGGAGAGGATGGAGGGAACCCAACGGGTTCCCCTACAGCCGTGCGTCACAGCCGTGCGTCACACGTATTTCACCGCCCATGCCGCGCTGCTTGCCAATGGGCGCGCGCTCATTAGAGTGCGCGCCCAACATCGCCCATGGCTCATCCGCATTTCGCCAAAATCCTCGCCGCGCTCGCCGCGCTCGCTTTCGCCACCGCCGCCGCCCGCGCCGAGACCGCCGCCTTCGTCATCAGCGACAGCACCACCGGCTTCATCCTCGAGCAAACCGCCGCCGCCAAAAAA
>JANXWQ010000183.1 GCA_025351065.1 Chthoniobacter sp.
GCGAAGCGAGGCGGTGGGAGGAATGTGCCAGCCACCGTCAAGCACCCGCCGCCTCGCTACGCTCGCCCCGGACAGCACGGAGTGCCGTCCCTACCCGGCTACTCCGCGATCCGCGCCCCGATCGTCACCAGCTCCACGAGCCGATCCATCGGCTGCCCGCCTGCCCAGCACAGCCCGCGCAGCGCGAGGATGCGGTAGAGCGGATCGTCGAACGTCCAGTTGTAGTGCCCCGGCACCGACACAAAAACGCGCCCGCCGCCCTGCTCGCGCGTCCACATCTGCGGCCTCTCCGCGCCGTCTTCCGTCGCGCTCGCCAGCAGCGTCAGCCGCGCTTCGTCGCCGAGCATGCCCCAGTACGTTTCATCCACGAGATGCAGCGCGGGCAGCCCCGCCGCGAGCGGATGCGCCTTGAGCGCGTAATCCACCGCGCCGTGCCGGTACTTCACGCCGGCCGGCAGCGACGCCAGCCCGATGCGCTCCGCGAGCGCGTCCGGCGCATCGTGCCCAGCGACCGCCCAATGAAAAAAAGCCACGCCTTTGCCGCGCGCCAAAAACGCATCGAGCTCCGGCGCGTGCGCGGCGTCCCACGCGGGGTTGTTGGAAAAAAATGCGACCACATCCGCGCTCTGCCATTGCTCCGCCGTCGGCCACAGCCACGCCGTGCTCACTTCCACGCCCTCGGCCATCGCCAGCAGCCGCGACCAGCGCTTTTGCCACAGCGGGTAGTCGTGTTCACCGGGGCCGTGATCTTTCGGCCCGGCGCACAGGACGATGCGGAATTTACGCAACGGAATAATCCCCGGCGCGAGACCGGTTGAGCGGCCCCGTTCAGGCGTCGCTTTCAGCACCGCATCCACTTCCGCGCGCTTACGGGGCGGCGGCGGATTCGGAGCCTGGATCGGGGCGGGCTCCATCGGCGGAATGAGCAGGAAGGTCAGCAAATCGCGCTGCTCCGCGGGCGCGAGCGCGTCGAGCAGACCGGGCGGCATGAGCGAAATGGGGAGCGCTTCGAGTGACTTCAAAGCCGCGCGGGCGATGGTGCGCTGCGCGCCGGTGGCGTCGGCGCAGCGGAGTTCGCCGCGCTCCTCGCCGAGCAGCACCGCCATGAAAGCCGCGCCGTCTTTCGGCTCGAAACTGTAGGCCGGATAATCGGGATTCAGCGCCGCGCTCGGCTCGCGGATGTCGCGCACGACGCTCGCGAAATCGCGCGCCACGAGGTTCGACAAATCCGGCCCCACGCGCCCGCCCTCGTTGCGCACGACATGGCATTTGCTGCACGTCGCTTTGCCGAGAAAAAGCTTCTTCCCGTTCAGCCAATTTCCGCCCGCGATTTCCGGCACCTCGCGCTCGCCCGCCGGCGCGACGGGCGCGGCGTCGGGCTTCGCCCACGGCACCAAAACGCGACGCAGTGGAAAGGCGCGCTGTCGTGGATCATCCGCCGTGCTCCACGTCAGCGCGGGCTCGGGTTCGCCGGGTCCGGTCGCAAAGGAAACGTCAAACGCGAGCCACGCACCCTCGCGCGCCTCGCGCTGCTCCGTCCACAGGGGATGCGTCGTCAGTTGCACCCTGATCTTTTCCACCGCCGGCTCGTAGTCGAGTTTTGCCCCCGGCTGCACCGCCGGGTGGAGCATCTGCCAAAGATCGAGCTGCCCGCGGAGCCTGAGCCGGCCTTGCTTCGCGAGCAGCGGGAAAAACTGCGCATGCTCCGCGCTCGCCGCGGTGAGGGCGCGCGCCACGGCCAAATCCGCGTGCGGCAGCCAGCCGTGCCACGTCTCCTTTCCATCGCCCGAATGCCACTCTGCCTCCACACCCGTGAGGTCGCTCGCAAGGTCAATCTCCGCCACCCGCGGCGGCGCGGATGTGCCGCTAAAATCCGGCAGCGTCAGCGCGTAGTTCACCGCCGCCGTGCGCGGCGCAGTCGTCACGATCAGCTCGCGGCGATCCGCGCTCAGCGCCGTGCCGAGCACCGGTACGGCGTAGCGCGGCTGCGCCATCTGATCCTTCACCGCCTGGTAGCCGGGCCGAAACGACTCGAACCGATCGCCCGCGGAAACGTACTGCCCTGCCGTGACCGTCACCCGCTTTGCCAAGTCGCGCAGCTTCGTCGGATCGAGTTCGCGATCAAACGCCACACGCAACTCCGTCGCGCTCGCGCTCCACGTCAGCGCGGGCTGCGGCGCGTCCTTCGCGGTGTGCGTGATTTTGAAAATCTTACCCGCGCCCTTTGGCCCCGTGCCCCAGTCCGGTCCGCCGCTGTGGCAGGCCACCGCGAGCTCGCCGCGCGGGGACACCGCGGCATCCACCGTCAGCATCGAGAGCGCGGCGATGATTTGATTTTGCGCCACGTACCCCGCCGCCGTTTTCACCAGTTTCGTCCGGTAGATTTTGCCGCGCGATTCGCCGGTGACGAGCGCATCGCCCGCCCACCAGTTCGGGCCGAAGACGGCCGGCCCATTGAACGCGAAGCCGCATGCGGACTGATGCTGCGGGCCGTAGTCGAAAACGCTCGGCTCGTCGATCACATCGGGCAGCCACTTCGGATGCCGTGGCGGAAAGCCGTAGTGCCGGCCCGTCTCGATGTGCAGCAGTTCATCGAAGGGATTGCCATTCGGCAGCCACGTCGCGCCCTCCTGCTCGGTCACGAAAAGATCGCCCGCCGCATTGAACGCCGCGCCCACCGGATAGCGGATGCCCGTGCAGACGGTTTCGCGTTTGGAAAAATCCGCCGACACCCGCTGGATCGTCCCGCGCTCGGTCGCGAGTTTGAAGGCGGACGCGCCGGTCTTCGGATCGAGCAGATAGGCGTTGTTGTAGGCGCTGACCCCGAGGCCGAAATACAGATTCCCCTCGCGATCCATCGTCAGCCCGAGCGCATCCACGATCCCCCCGCCACCGCCGACCGCCTGTTTTTCCCAACCCTCCGCGACCACCCGCTGTTCATCGCCGCGCCCGTCGCCATCGCGATCCGGGATGAAAAGAATACGCCCCTGCGTCGCCACAAAAACGCCCGCACCGCGCGGATCGCCCGGCGGTGTGAGCACCATGCCGATGACCGCCTTGAGGTCGTCGCTCTGCCAGTACAGCGACGCCGCATCCTCCACGCCGTCGCCGTCCGTGTCGCGCAGCAGCCAGATTTTTCCGTCGTACGCGCCGGCCACGAGCGTGCCGTCGGCGCGGTAGCGGAGGCAGACGATGTTCGAGAGCTGCACGGGCAGTTCGCGCACGGAAAATCCCGGCACGAACATCTGCACCGGCTGCGGATCTTTCACCGCGACAAGCGGCACCTCGCCGGCCCCCCGTGTGGTTTTCAGGCCGCTGTATTTCGCCACGAGATAGCGCTCGGTCTTCACGCGCTCCTCGTCGCTGAGCGCGCGGCCATAGACGAGCACCTCGGCGATGTCGCCGTCGAACGGACTCTGCGCCGCGACCGGTTCCGCGTTGTTGGAGTAAAGCCGCGCGCCCACCGCCAGTTCGTCGAGCCGCATCGTCGAGGGCGCGCGGTCGCGCTGGCCCTGCGGGGTGCCGTCGGCGAAAAGGCGCACGCCGCCGGGGCCGGGCGCGCTCACGAGTGCGAGGACGTGAAAGGTGCCGAAGTCGAATTGCGTGGTGAGCAGGTTGCGCTCGCCGCCAAAGCCTGCGCCCTCGGCGTTGAGCGCCGTGAAAGTCGGCGTCGGCTGGCCGCCGAGATCGAGGTTCAGGCCGGTCGAGTAGTCGTTGCGCGAAGTCTCCGCCCACGCCAGCAGCCCGCGGAAAAAGCCCGCGTTTTCCCGCGGCGCGGCGACCACAAAAACCGTCGCCGCCTCGAACCCCGCGCCGAGATTGCCCGCGCCGAGCCATTTGTCCCTGCCATCGAACCGCACGAACGCCCCGCCCGCCGACGCCTTCCACTGCGGCTGCGCCTCCGCCACCCGCTGCGTCACATTTCGCCCGCGGCCCGAGCCATCGAACCACACATCCAGCGCGCCCGCCGGGGCCGGTAGCTTCCGCGCCTCACGCGCCGCGGGCTGCCCGGCTGCATCGAGCCACAGTTCCACGCCATCTTTGACCGGCAGCTTTTCATTCGCCCACGGCTCCAGGGCGAAAGAGGATGCCGCGGCGAAAAAGAACAGCGCGGGGAGGAGCGGGGGCTTCATGGCGGTGCAATGCGTAACACATTTGCCGGTGCGTCCACGGGTAAAACGGCAACCGTCCATCGTCGGTGAGACGCGCCACCCAGCGCGGGTAGGGACGGCACTCCGTGCCGTCCGGGGCGAGCGCAGCGAGGCGGAAGGTGGGGATGTGCGCGGCATCCGATGCGCCCGCCGCCTCGCTGACGCTCGCCCGGCGGACGGCACGGAGTGCCGTCCCTACCCGGCTTCGCCGACTCTAGTAAGACTCCGCCGCCTCGCTGAAATAATACGGGGCCTGATAACTCCCGGTGCGCTCTTTTTCGATCTGCCGGAGCAGGTCATTGAGCAGCGCGCTGGCACCGAAGCGGTAGCGGGCGTTATTCAGCCAGGCGTCGCCGAGCGTTTCCTTTACCGCGATAAGAAATTGTAACGCT
>JANXWQ010000185.1 GCA_025351065.1 Chthoniobacter sp.
TGCCCGACAAGCTCGGCTACCTGGGCAAAGTGATCGCACTCATGAAATCGCGCTGCTTGCCGCGGCGGTGCTGCCCTTGCTCGCGGCGCATCTCGCGAAGCAGCGGCTGCGCTTTGAGGCGCGGTTCATTTTGCTGCTGCTGCCGTTTTTGCTGTGGGGCTCGCTCGCGCCATCGCCGCTGCACTACCAGTATTTTTTCCCGTTCGTGCCGTTCCTAATTCTCGCGGGGCTCTACGCACTGGCCTCGGTTCCGCCGGAGTCGCGCTGGTTCGCGCGGGCGCTCACGGCCGGCGTGGCCGCGGTCGCGCTTTCCGCCGCGGTCGGCAGCCGCGTCTATCTCCGGCTCCACGATCAGCTCGCCGTCACCGGCTGGACGCCGCTGGCCGTGCATCGCGACGCGCTGCACCTGCGCGCACACGTCCCGGCGGGCCGCGTGCTCACCTTCGCGCCCATCTTTCCGCTCGAAGCGGGGCTCGCGATTTATCCGCCTTTCACCACCGGCCTGTTCGCCTGGCGCGTCTCGCCGCAGGTGGAGCCGGGCAAAGCCGCGCGCCTCGGCATGCCCACGCCCGCGACGCTCGCCACGCTGCTCGCCGCCGAACCGCCCGCCGCGCTGCTGCTCGGCTACGAGAGCGCCGAGTCCGATTTCAAAGAGTATGCCAAAAGCCACGCTTACCAGCCCGAGCCGCTCGACGGCCGCACACTCTGGCGCGCGCCCGAGCCGCCGGCGAGCGGCGTGAAATGAGGCGGTGCAAGCTGCCGGCTGCTGTCCCGAGGCTGGAGTTGCGGCGCAAATTATTTCGCGCGGCGAATCAACGGAATCGGGCTCGCCGTGTCTGAGGCCCGGCGCGTTTTGCGGGGGGCAAATTAGCTGTTGCTTCGCACGCGCCCCGCGTCTAATCCCCTCCCGCTCAAAAAGCCCCGCCGTTTTTTCAACTCCAGCCTTCCGACCGCACCCCCATGATTTCTCACCGGCACTTGTGTGTCCTTTTCACCGTCAGCTCTGTGCTGGCGGGGCCGGGCTGGGCGCAGGATACGACGGGCGGGACGGTCGCGCCCGGCGGGGCGAGTTCGGCTTTTGGCACGCCGGCTCCAGGTGCGACAGGCACCGGCACGGGCGGGGCGACGCCAGGCACGACGACAGGGGGAGCAAATCCGGGGACGGGCACGGGCACGGGCGTGAAAAAGCCAGCGCCTTCGCCTTTCGCTATACCGGGCACGGATACCGGCACGGGCACGGATCTCAATGGGAACGTGACGGGCGCGGCTTCGACTTTCGGCGAGGGGCCGGCGAAAAAACCGGCGGACGAGGCGGCGACCTACATGATACCCGGCGGCTACGGGAAGCCGGCGCAGCAGTTCACGGCGGGCGAGGGGCGGCTGGCGCGGCCAAAGTTCCGCTACACGGGGTCGGTGTCGTTTGGCTACGATGACAATGTTTTCCAGACCCCGACGAACTCGGGCACGCCGGACCAGGTGGTGCGGGCGCAGGTCAGTCCGGCCATCGCGGCGCGGACCGAGGTGGGCATCGGGCCAAACGGTGAGGTGGTGACGGTGGTGATCCCCGGTACGGGGGTGAAGACGCGCAACGTGGTGATCGCCGGACGGCCGGGGACGAGGCGGATCGGCAGTTTTCTGACGCGGGCCAATGTGGGCGTGGATGTGCAGTTTGCCTCGCGCAAAACGCTGTTCACTTTTGATCTCAAGACCGGCGCGGATCTTTACTGGGACCGACCGGGGAAGGATGTGGATTACACGGGCTCGCTGGCGCTGATGTATCTGCGCCGGCTGACGCCGCGGTTGCAGTTCACGGCGAATGTCAACGCGGCCTACCAGACGCAGCCCGATCTTTCACAGATCAATACCTCGGTCAGCCAGGGCGGCTCTTTCCTAACCACGGGGGGCAAGCTCGACCTGTCCTACCGCTTCACGCCGCGGATCAGCACGGTGGTGAGCGTGAGCTACGACAGCCTCCGCTACACGGAGACGGCGCAGCAGCTCAACGACTCGAATACGCTGACCCTGGGCACGCAACTGCGGTACCTTTATTCCCCTCATCTGACGCTGGTGGGCGAGGGGCGCTACAGCTTCGTGAGCTATGACACGGACTCGACCCGCGATGCGCACACGGCTTTCCTGCTGCTCGGCGGCGACATCGCGCTGAGCCGGCGTTTCACCTCCACGGTGCGCCTGGGAGCCAGCACGCGCACTTTTGACAATGGCAACGGCAGTGCCACCTCGCCCTACGGCGAAGTGACGCTCGACTATCTGCTGGCCAAGGCCACGGTCGTCCACCTGAACGGACGCTACGGCTTTGAAGACACGCGGGACGCCAATAGCAAGCTGCTCTCCCTGCGCTCCGGGCTAAGCGTGGTGCAGTCCTTTTCGCCGCGGCTGCGCGGCTCGCTCGGGCTCAATTACGTCCGCCAGAAAACCACTTCGACGGCGACCGGAACCGCGCCGTCGCTGATCGACATCACCAACACAGTCGATTCCACGATCGGGTTTGAATACAGCCTGACCCGCGAGTGGACGCTAAATGCGAACTACAGCTACTCGCGCGAATTCGGCACTTTGTCGCTCCGGGAATACTACCGCAACCGGGTTTTCGTGGGGGCGGAATTTGTTTTTTGAACAGATTCGCCCGGCGGCTCTCCAAGTTTCCCCACCCGCGGCGAGCACCCGGCTTTGCTGACGCTGCCGCCTTGCCAAAATTTCCCATCCCACCAATCCCAACCCGCTTCCTATGAACGAAAACAACGAGGTCAAACTTCACTTCCTCGACTACTGGCGCACCATCAAGATGCGCATGGGTCTGATCCTGCTCACCTTTTTCCTCGTCATGGTCACGGCGGGCGTCACGACTTACTTCATGCCGCGCGAGTATTACTCGCATGTCGAGATGGAGGTGAAGGCCGACAACTCGGGGCCCATCGGGGTTTTTGGCGGCGGCATGGCGCGCACTTACGACCCGCAGTTTGTCGCCACGCAGTTCCGGATTTTGCAGACCACGGATATCCTCTATCCGGTAATGGAGCGGCTGGATCTGACCAAGGAATACTCCCCGTCCGGCCAGCGGCTGGCCCCGGAGCAGGTGCTGCGGCGGCTCCGGCACTCGATGCAGCTCCAGGAGGTGCGCAACACCGGGCTGATTGATATCGGCATCTTCGACACCAATCACGACCGGGCTGCGAACATCGCCAACACCATCGGCGTGGTTTATGTGGAGCGGCGGCGGGCGGACTTGTTGAAAAATGTCAGCCGCGGGCTCGAACAGGTGCAGGACGAGGTCACGAAACAGCGGGGGATCGTGCTGGCAGCGAGCAGCGAGGCGGCCAGCCTGCGGACCAAGGGCGGGATCGTGGATCCCGATCCCGACAAGGACGGGACGCAACTCGCCCGCAAGAGCGGCACCGTAATCTGGGACGAGCAAACCTTAAAAGATCAGGAAATGAAGGTGAAAGACAGCAAGCTGCATCTGGATTTGATTCAAAACGCCAAGCCCCTTGAACTGCCTCAGATCCTGCACATGATGGGCTTCGACGACCCCACCGTTACCAGCACCGTTTCCGCTCTCCAGGGAAGCAGCCTCTTGGAGCAGCGCCTGCTCAGTTCGGGCGTCGGGGAAAACCACCCGCAGATCAAGTCACTGCGCGGGCAGATCACCCTCTACCAAAGCCAGCTCCAGACTGCGCTCGACGGCCAGCGCAGCGGGCTGGCCAGCCGCTACGCCATGGAGGCCAAGAAACTCGAAAACATCCTCAGCAAAGTGGAGGATTCAAAAAAGGCGGCGATCGAAGAACAGACGGCTTTGAAAGACTACGTTGAGGCCAAGAACCGCTACCTTCAAGAAAAGCGCATTCTCGAAAGTGCCGAGATTAACCTCAAAGCGGAGCGGATGAAAACCACCATCGAGCAGGAGCCCGCGAAGATTTGGGAGAAGGCCGAAGTTTCCCTCGCCCCCGCCAGGCCCTACGTGCCGGGCTACATGGGCGGCGCCGCGGTGGTCGGCATCTTTCTCGGCATCGTGCTCGCCTTCTTCATCGAGTACCTCGACACCAGCGTGAAGACCCTCGACGACGTCGAGCGCTTCCTCCAGATCCCGGTGCTCGCCGTGATCCCGAAGGACATCACGGTGCTCATGAAAACAACCGGCGATTCACCCGACGCCGAAGCCTACCGCATTCTGCGCGCCAACATCGAATTCAACAAACCGTTCCGCGACGCCAACACCTTCACCCTCATCAGCGGCGGCCCCGGCGAGGGCAAGTCCACGACCATCAACAACCTCGCCTTTACCTGCGCGAAGGGCGGCTACAACGTCCTCGTCGTCGATGCCGACTTGCGCCGCGCCACGCAGCACAAGTTCTTTGACGTGAGCAACGACTTCGGCCTCACCGACTACCTCATGGGCCGCGCCGAGATTGATGACATCATCAAGACGACCAAGATCGACAACCTCTCGTTCGTCCCCGCCGGCCAGTTGCCCAATGACTCCGTGGGCATCCTCAATTCCCAGCGCATGACCGACCTCATGGCCAAGCTCAAGCAGCAGTACGACCTCGTCTTTTTCGACTCCCCGCCCATCCTCGGCGTGAGCGACGGCTCGGTGCTCGCGAGCGAAGTGGACATGACCATCATGGTCGTGCAGCACCGCCGCTTCCCGCGCGCCATGCTCCAGCGGGTGAAACAGGCCGTCCTCGGCGTCGGCGGCCGCCTCATCGGCGTGGTGCTGAACAACGTCGATTCCAAGCACGACGACGGCTACTCCTACTACAACAGTTACAACGAATACTACGGCGCGCGCCGCGAAACCCCGCGCATCGAGCCCGCCGCCGCCCCGCAGCTCGCCCGCCCGCGCCCGACCTCGCGCGAAGACTACTAACCCCACGCCCACAGCCATGCGTCCGACCAGCCTCCTCCTCGCCCTCCTCAGCCTAGCCGCGCCGCACCTGCGCGCCGCACCACGCGCTACTCCAGCGCCGGTCGCTCCGGCAGCCGCCATCCCGGTAGCCGTGCCTGCCGCCAGCGGCAACTCGTCCATCCTGCGGGCTGGCGACGTCTTTGACATGAAGCTGACCGGCATGGATCCCTCGGTCATTTCGGACATCGCCACTCTTTTTTACACTGTCGGCCCTGACAACACGGTGAACATCCCGCTCATTGGCAGAATGAGGGCCGGCGGACTGAATCCGACGCAGCTTGAGGACGCCATTCAGGCCAAATTCATCGCCGACAAGATTTTCACCAAACCCACCGTCATCATCAGCATCCGCCAGGGAGGTGAGCAGCGCACCGTCACCATGAGCGGCGGCGTGCGGCAACCCGGACGGCAGCTCTGGACTGCCGACCTGACGCTGGGCTCAGCAATCGGCAACGCCGGCGGTCCTAATGACTTTGCCAGCGGAAAAGGCATTCGCGTCATTCGCGATGGCAAGGTTTTCGGGACTTACAACTACAAGGAAATTCTAAAAGACCCGGCCAAAGACGTGAAGCTGCTGCCCAGCGATCAGGTCATCGTGCCGGAGTAACGCAGCCGCCGCCCGCGCCCTACGCGCTGACGATGAGCGCGCGGTGTTTCCACAGGTAGCCGAAGCCCGAGTAGAGCGTCAGCGCGAGCGCAAGGTAGAGCAGCGTGTGCCCGCCGTAGAGCCACGCCTGCGGCCACGGCGTCAGCCACGTCGCGGGAATCACGCCCGCGCGCTCCCACTCCTCGAGCGCGAGCAGCACGAGAAAATAAATCACCGTCACGATCTGCCACGCAGTCTTGTGCTTGCCCAGGCGCTCCGAGGGCAGCACCACGCCCTTGCTCGCCGCGAGCAGCCGCAGGCCGGTGATTAAAAACTCGCGGCTGATGATGACGATGGCCGCCCACGCCGGAAACGCGTGCAGCGGCACCAGGCAGATGAACGCCGCCGCGATCATGATTTTGTCCGCCAGCGGATCCATCAGCTTGCCGAAATCCGTCACCAGATTGCGCCGCCGCGCGATCGTACCATCGAAATAATCCGTCACCCCCGCGGCGATGAAAAGCACGAGCCCCGTGGTGTAGCCGAAGCGCCATTCCGACGAGAGCGCGGCGACGAAAATGATCGTCAGAAAAAAGCGCGCGACGGTGAGTTGGTTCGGCAGATTCATGCGGCGCTTATGCGCTTAGCCGAGCCCTGCGGCGGAGTCCACGAAAGACGCGCGATTTTCCCCGCGCGCCCGCGCCGCTCACGAGTGGCTGATCGTGTAGTAGAGCCAGTAGCCAGCGCCGAGCAGCGTGAACAGCAGCACGAAAAACAGCAGCCGTCCCTGCCGCCGCTCCGCGCGCAGGCGCTTGTCGCGGGCCGGCGCGGCCACGTTGGCCTCCATCGGCCGCCAGCGGTCGGGGAGCGCGGCGCGGTTGCCCGGCCGCATTTCGGTGTGCGCCGCGCGGGCGATGAGTTGCTCGCGCTGCGCCTCCGCCTTCTTTTTGGCGCGCTGCGGCGCGTCCTTGATGACCTGCTGGCACTGCTCCATCTCGGCGCGGTTTTTCGCCTCGCGCTCCGCGACCTCGCGCATCTTCGCGTCGAGCGGCGACTCCATTTTCTCGGCGTCAGATTTTCGGCGTTTGCGGAGCATGGGCGGTCAGTGGTGAAGGAGCGCCACGAGCACAAGGAGCGCGCCGATGATGAAAAGCGGCAGCGTGAAAGCGAAGCCCGCCCGCAGCCAGTAGCCGAAATCCTTCGCGTCCGCCGCGCCCAAATCCGCCTGGTAGCCGGCCCCGCCGGCCACCGCCGCCGCGCCGTCCTTTTCCACGCTGATTTTCGGCAGCGAACGCGCATACTCCGCGCGCGCATCGTCCACCGCGCTGAGCGCCTTGGTCAGCTCCTTGTGCAAGTCCGGGCCGTCCCACGATTTCAAATTGATCGCGTCGAGCGCATCGAGGTGCTGGCTGAAAGATTCGTGGATGCCGTGCAGCGTCTCCACCCGTTTCTGCGCGTCGTAGTTTTCACGTTCGAGCACCACGAGCGAGCGCGTGAATTTTTCCACCATCTCCGCTTTGCCGTGCTGGAGCTGCTCCTGCTTCCGCCCCAGCTCCTCGAGTTCGCGCTTTTGCCGCTCGATCAAGTCCTGCTGCCGTTTCAGCGCCACGAGCTGCTCCTGCGCGCGCTGCACCTGGCTGTCGAGATGCTCGCCGGCGTGCGCCTCCTCGGCGGGGAGATCGAGAAATGGGTCGTCGGGGAGCGTCCGGTCAGGCATGCGGGCGACGTTAGATTTTCGCGCTCAGATTTCCAGATTTTTCACGCGCCGCATCGCCATGAGCAGCGGAAAAAACAAAACCGCGAGACTCAGCGCCACCGCCGCGCCGTGGATCGCGAGATCCGGCAGCGGGAAGTCCACCTTCACCACGCGCCGCACGTCGGGCAGCGCGGCGAGTGCCACAAAAAGCGCGATGTACAGGAAGCTCACCACCAGGCAGAGCGTGCCGCCAAAGCCGCTCACGATCTTGCTCGGATTGTCCTCCTTGAAATTCGGGAACAGCGCGCCGAGCCCCACCGCCAGCCCGCTCAGCGCCGCGCTCATCAGCCCGATGGCCCCGGCGAAAAACGCCACCTTCGCCGAGGGCAGATGCAGCATCACGCTCGACACGATCATCAGGCTGACCGTGATCGCCATCGCCCCAAGACAGCTCATCCAGAATTTTTGCAGCAGCACTTTTTGCAGCCCAAACGGTGCCAGTCCGAGCACCCACAGCCGGCGGCCTTCGAGCGAAAACTGCGGGAAAACAAAGCGTGTCGTCAGTGTCGAAAGCGTGAGCGCGGACGCCGCGAGGTTCAGATACGAGATCATCGTTTCCCAAAACGGATTCGTGAAATTGAAAGCCACGTTGCGCAGGTTCAGCACGTAGATGCAGAGCAGCCCGAAGAAGATCATGAACTGGATCCACTGCGCCGGATCGCGCCAGAAAAGCCGCGCGTCCTTCAGCACCAGCGCGGCGGCGGGCGGCGACAGCGGGCGCAGCAAATCCGTCGTCCACTCCAGCGGCGAGCGCCGCCGCACCAGCACCCGCTTCGCCTCCGCCGCGCGCTGAAACCGTTCGGCGCGCGAACTCAGCGCGCTCGTCCAGCTCCCGTAAAAAAAGCGCCCGACAAACTCGAAACCCACGAACAGCCCCATGAGCGCATTGCTCACGAGTAGCAGAAAAAAGAACGCGCCCTGACGACCCATGCCTTCGCTCCACGAGAGCACCGACTGCGCGAGCCACGCACTCGGCAGATACGGATTCACGCTCAGCCGCGTGTGCCGCAGGAGCTGGTCGAACGACAGCACATCCTGCACGGCCACGGCGTCCGCGTCCGTCACCGGCTTCACCCCAAAGATCAGCAGCAGCACGATGCCCGCAGCCAGCAGCAGCGCGCCCTTTTTCACCCATCGATGGGCCAGCACCCGGACGAGAAAAACGATGATCCACGAGCCCGCCAGCGCCGGCAGCACCACGAACGGCAGGTAAGCCGCCGCGATTTGCGCGTAGAAAGCGAGCGGCACTTCATGCACGCGGCCGAAGGCAATCATCATCGGCGCGCTCAGGAAAATCAGCGCCCAGCTCGACACGACCAGCGCTTCGAGAAACTTCCAGCGGTACACGTTGCGATGCGTCACCGGCAGCGAGAGAAACCACGTCGTCTCGCGGCTTTTGAAGAGCGTGGAGTAGCCGATGATGAGGTTGGAAAAAACCAGCATCACGAAGAAGAAACCGAAGATCAGAAACAGGATGCGCTGCATCAGCAGCGAGCCCACGAGCGGAAAGTTGTGCAGGTATTTCAGCCCCGCGTGAAACAGCCAGTAGCCCACCGCGAGATAGCCCAGGACGAAGCCCGCGAGCACCACGAGCAGCAGCGGCGATTCCCGCCGAATGCCCCGCAGCCGCGCGAGAAGCGAGCGCCACTGCACCCACAGCAGCAGCCGGAAAAAGTGCGGCGTGGTCAGCGGAGACATGGTTTTTTTCCCGCGTCAGCGTCCCGGCATCAGCTCAAAAAGAAAGCCCTGCAAATACTCCGTCTCCGGCAGCGTGCTGACGATGGGGTGATCCGCGCCCTGCGAAAACGTCGCGAGCTGGCGCAGCGATTTTTTCGCGTCCACCACCGCCTCATTGATGACGCCGAGAAAATCCCCGCGGCCCACATGATGCGAGCAGCAGAAGGTCGCCAGCAGCCCGTCGGGATTCAGCAGCTTCAGCGCGCGCAGGTGGATTTCCTTGTACCCGCGCAGCGCGTCGCCCAGCTTGCCCTTCGACTTCGTGAACGACGGCGGATCGAGGATGATCAAATCGTAGCGCGCGTTCTGCCGCTCCAGGTCGTGCAGAAAATCGAAAACATTCGCCGCCACCGCTTCGACCGTGAGCCCGTTGCGTGCGGCGTTTTTTTTCACCAGGTCGATGCACTCCGCGCTGACTTCCACCGCCTGCACGCTCGCCGCGCCAGCTTTCGCGCAGGCCAGCGCAAACGCGCCTTGATTCGCAAAACAGTCCAGCACCTTGCGCCCGCGCGCCTGCGCCGCCACCGCTGCGTAGTTCGGCCGCTGGTCGAGGTAAAAGCCGGTCTTTTGCCCGTGCTGCAGGTCGATCTCGAACTCCAGCCCCTCGATCACCACCGGAAACGCCCCCGGCGCTTCGCCAAACAACACGCCCGTAACCAGCTCCAGCCCCTCCGCCTTGCGCACCGGCGCATCGTTGCGCTCGATGATCGAGCGCGGCTCCAGCACCGCCCGCAGCGCGTCCACGATGAGCGCCTTCCGCGCATCCATCGCCAGCGTCAGCGTCTGCAAAACGAGATGGTCGCCATAGCGGTCCACGATCAGCCCCGGCAGCCCGTCGCTTTCACTCCACACCATCCGCCCCAGCCGCGGATCAAGGCCCCGCCTCGCGCGGTACTCGACCGCCAGCCGGATGCGCCGTGCGAAAAATTCGCCATCCAGCTCCTGCCGCTGCCGCGAAAAACGCCGCGCCACGATTTGCGATTTGCTGTTGAAAATCGCCGAGCCGAGCAGCCGGTCCTGCCCGTCCTTGAGCGAAACCACCTCGCCATCCTGCGGCGCGCCAAAGGCCTTCAGCACCTCGCTGGCATAGACCCAGTCATGGCCGTGAAGGATGCGCGAGCGGGGTTTGATAACGAGTCCGGCCATAAGAAGCGGGCAAAGTAAAAGCCGCGCCCGCGAAGTCAACGCCAGCGCAAATCCGTCCAGCCACCGGCCTGCATCCTGCTGTTCTCGGCACCATGCAGCGCGAGATTTATTTCACCACATTGGACTTTCTGATGAAGGCGATCGAAGCCAAGGAGGCCGAGATCGAAGCCGCTCGCGCGCCGGTCAGCCGCGACCGGCTGGCGGCGCAGATGACGCATTTGCAACGACGGCTGCACCTCGAGTTCTGCTATCTCTCGGCCTACGCCGACGGCGGCAGCGAGACCCTGTAGGGAAGCGGCCAGCTTCCCACGCGCTTGCCATGCCGCGCGGCTTTCCGGTTGGATGCCCGCCGCATGAAAATCATCTCCTGGAATGTCAACGGCATCCGTGCCGCGCTGAAAAAAGGCTGCGCGGAATTCATCGCCGCCGAGCAGCCCGACATCGTCTGTTTCCAGGAAACCAAAGCCGCCGCCACCGACGTGACCGTGCCGCCGGAACTCGCCGGCTACACCGCTTTTTGGAACTCCGCCGAAAAGAAAGGCTACGCCGGCACCGCCATATTCACGAAGCCCCAGCCGCTCGCTGTGACCTGCGGCATCAGCATCGCCGACCACGACCGCGAGGGCCGCGTGCTCACCGCCGAGTACGCGGATTTTTTCCTCGTGAACGTCTATGTCCCCAACTCGAAACGCGAACTCACCCGCCTGCCCTACCGCCAGCAATGGGACCACGATTTTCTCACCTACCTGAAAAAACTCGAAGCCGCGAAGCCTGTCATTTTCTGCGGCGACCTGAACGTCGCCCATACCGAAATCGACCTCGCGCGCCCCAAGGACAACGTGCGCAATCACGGCTTCACCGCCGAGGAGCGCGCGGGCTTCGACGCCTTCGTCGGCGCGGGCCTGCTCGACACCTTCCGCGAGTTTGAAAAAAGCGGCAGCCACTACACTTGGTGGAGCCAGATGGGCACCGCACGCGCGCGCAACATCGGCTGGCGCATCGACTATTTCCTCTGCTCCGCCGCCCTGCGCCCGCGGCTGAAAGCGTCCGTGATCTACCCGCACATCACCGG
>JANXWQ010000204.1 GCA_025351065.1 Chthoniobacter sp.
ATACCATCTTTCTAAATTAAGATGACACCTGTGTTTTGTGCGAAGCGTTTAGTTGAACCTGCAACCAGTCCCGGCCAATCAAGCTGAGGACAGCGCTTGGATCATCCCAAAACCTCCGCAGAGTCGCCTTCATCCCGGCGCGGAGTGTGGCGACGGTGGCGTAGATGCGGTTGGCGATGTCGTCCTTCACCATGTCCCAGAGCTGTTCGCAGGGGTTCAACTCGGGCGAGTAGGGAGGGAGGTCGATGATCCGCACCCGCGCCGGCAGCCGGGCATCGCCGTCCCGGAGGTGGAAGCCGGCCTGATCCCGGATGAGGATGTGGATGGCTTGCGGGTCGGCTGCCGCGAGGTCGCGCAGGCAGCCCTCGTCCCAATCCAGGCTGACTCCAGGCACATGGGCAAAGTGCGCCTCTCCGCCGATCACCGAGAGCGCTCCGTAGAGATAATCCCACTCGTATTTGATCTGCCGCGCCACGACCGGGCGCTGGCCGCGCCGCGTCCACACCCGCCGCAACTCCGTGTGCAGGCCAAAGCGCGGTTGTCGCCGCCAGCGACCTGCATTTGGGCCTCCGGCCAAAGGGAAAGCGCTACCGCGCGAGGCAGTCATCCATCATCCACACCTTCACCCGGCTCCCGGTCTCGATGCCGAGGGCCGCGAGCTTTTGGCCCAGCGCCTCTTTGAACTCCTGCTCCGCTCCCGGCTTCTTTTTGGAGTGACTGGGGCGCGGCACCCTCAGCACTCCTCCGAATTTTTTTAACCATCGCCACACGCTGATGTAAGGCCGCTCTAGCTTGTGGTGCTTCTTCAGCCACCGTCGCGCCTGCTCTGCGGTGCTGAACTCATTGGCCTCCAGCTTCGCCTGCAACTGCGCGATGACCTTCGCCTTTACTCCCCGGCAGACACCCTCCTTCGGCCCGGGCTTGCCACGTTCCAAGAGCGCGTCGAGCCCCCGTTCGCGCACGACCTTCAGCCACACAAACACATGACCCCGCGCGATCCCGCACACATCGGCGATCTGCGCGGAAGTCGATTCGCCGCGGGCCGCAAGCTTCACCGCCAGCAGCCGCGTTTTGCGCCATCCCTCCGGCTCCCGCGCGTGCATCTCGTCGATGCGCCCGGCAACTTCAGGCATCCCAAGTTTGAGTTTTATTCCGGCCATCCCACTACTCTGCCCGATCCTCATCCATACGTCACTTTATTTGTGAAAGATGGTATTAGACGGCGGGCAGCCGCGGGCTGGCGCGGGCCGTTCGGGCCGGTGGAATTCGGCGGCGTACGCTACGGGCTGAAGTGCCACGAGTTTCGCAAAGTGCCCGCGCTGCCGGGCCGCACGGGGCTGCTGTTCGAGATCGCTCTAAACATCCATCCGGTGGACTGGGAAATGGCGGCGGTCGGGCCAGGGCTGACCGATCTCGCGTGAGGAAGAGGCTGACCACATTGATGCCTTATCTGAGCGGCGCAAAAGTGGCGGCGAGGCTGCCCTGTGTGAAGTCGGAAGTCACCGGCGCGGTGAACGGGCCGAGGCAGTTGGCAGGAAGCGTTTGCACTTTTCGCCCCGCCTCCTACGTTCGCGGCCCTATGCGAAGTATGACCGGCTATGGCCGGGGACAATCCACCCACAATGGCGCGAAATTCAGCGTCGAGCTGAACTCGGTGAACCGGAAGCAGAGCGATGTGGTGGTGACGCTGCCGCGCGAGCTGGCGGAATTGGAGCCGCGGGTGCGGGACGTGATCAACGCGGAGGTTTCGCGCGGGCGGCTGAATGTGGTGGTGGCGTGTCACCAAAGCGCGTCGTCGGCACAGAATCTGGCGCTGGATGCGGGGCTGGCGCGGACTTACAACCGGGCGATGCTGGATTTGCAAAAGGAGCTGCAGGCGGCGGGCGAGGTGAGCATCGAGACGGTGCTGCGCGCGCCGGGGGTGCTGCGGCTGCCGGAGGAGATTTTTTCGGTGGATGAGGCGTGGCCGCATGTGGAAAAGGCATTGAAAGAGGCTCTCGCTGATTTGGTGAAGATGCGGGAGGCGGAGGGGAAGCATTTGGCGAAGGATCTCATCAAGCGCGTGAAGCTGGTGCGCGATGCGGTGCGGAAGGTGAAGGCGCTGCAGCCGGCGGTGGTGAAGAAGTACCGGCAGTCGCTGCACGACCGGATCGCGCGGGCTGGCGTGGACCTGCCGCTGGATGACGAGCGGCTGGTGAAAGAGGTGATTTTTTTCGCGGAGAAAAGCGACACGGCGGAGGAGCTGACGCGGCTGGAGAGTCACTTCGTGCAGTTCGCGCATCTGCTGCGGAAGCAGGAGCCGGTGGGGCGGACGCTGGAGTTTATGTGCCAGGAGATTGGGCGGGAATTCAACACGCTCGGGGCGAAGGCGAACGACGTGGAGATTTCGCAACATGTGGTGCGGTGCAAGGCGGAGATGGAGAAAATCCGGGAGCAAATCGCGAACATCGAATGAGCATGGAATTTCGCCGCCGGGGGATTTTGTTTGTCGTGTCCGCGCCGTCGGGCGCGGGAAAAAGCACGCTGCTCAACGCGCTGCGGCCGGGGGAGGATTTTGTGTACTCCGTTTCCTGCACTACGCGTACGCCGCGCCCGGGGGAGATCGACGGGGAGGACTACCATTTTCTGACGCCGGAGGATTTTGCGCGGCGGTTGGCGGAGGAGGAGTTTTTGGAATCGGCGGTGGTGCATGGAAACCGCTACGGCACGCGGCGCGCGGCGGTGGTGGATCAACTGGCGGCGGGCGTGGATGTGCTCATCGACATCGACGTGCAGGGCGCGCGGATGATCCGTACGGATGCGAGCGCGCAGATTCAGGAATCCATCGCGGACATTTTCATCATGCCGCCGAGTCTCGACGAATTGCGGCACCGGCTGGTGCGGCGCGGGACGGAAACGCCGGAGCAGATCGAGGTGCGGATGACGAACGCGGCGACGGAACTGGAGGCGTGGCGCGACTACCGCTACACGCTGATCAGCGGCTCGATGGAGGAGGATTTGCAAAAGTTCCGCGCGATCATGCGCGCGGAGCGGTACTTGAGCCGGAGGATGATCCTGGCATGAAACGAAAATCCGAAATCCGAATGTCGAAATCCGAAACAAATTCCAAAAGCATGAATGGCGGAAAAAGCAGCGAAGCCGTCTCGCGGCTCATGCCGATTCCTGAATTTCACGACCTTCGGATTTGTTTCGGATTTTTTCCATGAGCGCACCGGTCGTCATCGTCGGTGTCACGGGCTCGATCGCGGCGTACAAAGCCGCGGATCTCGTGAGCAAGCTGGGGAAGCGCGGCTTCGAGGTGCATGTGGTGATGACACATGGCGCGCAGGAATTCGTGACGCCGCTGACTTTCCAGACGCTCTCGAAGAACGCGGTGGTCACGAGCGTTTTCGAGAATGGCGAATGGAAGCCAACGCACATCGCGCTCGCGGATCGCGCGGCGCTGCTGCTCATCGCGCCGGCGACGGCGAACATCCTCGCCGAACTCGCGCACGGCCTCGCGGGCAATTCGTTGTGCGAGATCGCGCTCGCCACGCTCGCGCCCGTGCTCATTGCGCCGGCGATGAATGGGAAGATGTGGCAGCACGCCGCGACGCAGCAAAATGTGGCGCTGCTGAAATCGCGCGGCGTGGAATTCATCGGGCCGGAGGAAGGCATACTCGCGTGCGGATACGAGGGTCTCGGACGTTTGTGGAGCACCGCTGACATCGTCGAACGCGCGGCGCAGATCATCGCGGCGCAGAAGTAGCGCGAAATATTTTCGCGCGATGCACGCGGAGAAAAATTTCGCGGCGGCACACCCAAGGAAATTACCGCATCACCGCGCGAGCCGCATGAACACAGGCTTTGCGGGCGACGGTGATTTTTGCAGCGCGCCGCGCGCCGGCGAAAATGCGCGCCGCATTTCGCGCCAAACGAAAAAATAAATGCGCGCGCAAGAAAAATTTCGTTGACGCTTTTGCGCAACTTCACTAACCACTCCACGCAATTCGAGTGATGACCAACACCACACACGCTCAACAAATTTCTGTGACCCGCTACTGCGGATTGAAAGGGGGGATTATCGATGGCAATTAAAAAAGCTCCTGCAAAAAAAGCCACCGCGAAGAAAGCGCCAGCCAAGAAATTGGCGGCCAAGAAACCGGCGGCCAAAAAAGCGCCCGCTAAGAAAGCGGCTCCTGCTAAAAAAGCAGCTAAGAAGAAATAAGTACCGGTCCCCGTTACTATCACAAGTGGGAGGAGAAATTCGTTTCTCCTCCCACTTTTTTTGTGGAGACTCGCCGCCCTTTACCACCCGCCAATGCCCACCCACTCTTATCTCCAAGCCGCCACCACCGCGGCCCGCGCCGCCGGCGAACTGCTCCGCGAGCACTTCGGCCAAGCGCTCGATGTTAACGAATTTCACGCCCACGACATCAAGCTGGAACTCGATGTCCGCGCGCAGGATCTCATCACCGCGCAACTCCTCGCGACCTTCCCCGATCACGCGATCTACGGCGAGGAGGGCCTCGCCGGAAACCAGGCGAGCGACTTCCAATGGATCGTCGATCCGATCGACGGGACCGTGAATTATTTCTACGGCATCCCGCACTTCTGCATCTCCATCGCGCTGCGCGAGCGCGGGGAGATCATCGTCGGGGTCATCTACGATCCGATGCGCGATGAACTGTGGGCCGTGGAGCGCGGCGCGGCGGCCACGCTCAATGGCCGGCCCATCGCCGTGAGCACGCGCACGCAGCTCGCGGACGCGACGCTTTCCATCGGCTTCTCGAAATCGAAGACGACGATTTCCGCCGGTCTGCCGCTTTTGGAAAA
>JANXWQ010000234.1 GCA_025351065.1 Chthoniobacter sp.
GGTGCCGTCGCCGTTGTTATGGGTGCCAACGTAGGTCACGGCCGCAGCGTCGCTGACCCAGGTGGACAGGTCGGTGCAATACTGCACGGTGTAATGCACGCCGTCGGCGGCGAGGTTCCGGCGGCAGTCGAGTTTGAGGTAGTTCTGCGTGACTGCGCCGACGGTGAATGGTGCGATGCTGGTCACTGGCAGGTTGCGCGACGTGACGCTGTTCATGTTAGAGCCGGTGGCGTATTCAAAAAAATCCTTGATGCCATCGCCATCCGTGTCGCCGGTGGGCGAGCCCGCAAAGGCCGTGCTGTTGGCGAGGCCCGGGGTGCCATTCAGGGTGCCGCTGGAGCGCCAGTTGACGCCGTCATTGTAGTAGGCTGAGCCAAGGCTGGGGGCGGGATTGTTTAACACCAGGCTGTAACCCGTGCCGCCATGAGCATCGACCGGCCACGGCTCGGAGTTGGCGAAAGTAAAGTTGGCGATCACCACCGCGCCCGCATCCACGAGGGTGACGAGTTCGCCGCCGTTCGCTAGGTTGCCGCTGAACGGGCCGGTCACCTTCACCGCCGGATTGTTCCCATAGCGCAGCACAAAGGCATTCGCATCCCCCGCCACCACGACCCGACCGCCGACTGGCACAGTCAGCAGCGTCGGATTGCTCATGCCGAAGTTGAACAGCACGCCATTGGTAAACGCGACATTCGTGAGATCCACAGCGGTCGCGCCGACGTTGAGCAACTCGATGTATTCGAAGTCGTTCGTCGAGTAACCCGCGGTAATTTCCGCCGCAGTCGCCACGGGCGGGTCATACATGATTTCGGACACCACGAGATTCGCGGCGCTGGCAGGCGCGGCATTGACGACAAACGTGCCGCTCGTTATCGGCGACCAGTTGCCGCCGTTGTACAGCCGCGCCTTCACCACCTGCGACGTGTTCAGCGTGAGCGCGCCGCCATACACGCTGCCCGCGGGTGCGCCGCTCGGGCCGCGAGGATCGGCTCCGTTCGTCGTGTAATAGATCGTCCCCGTCGCGTAGGTGAAATTGGTGGGTGGCGTGCCAGCATAGGGCGCGATCGTGACCTGCGCGCCCGCGCTTACGTTTCCGCCATAGGCGCTGAAAGTCGGCGGACGATAGATCACACTGCCGGTGAAATTCTGCTCGTCGAGCCATGCCAGCCGTGTGGTCAACCACGTCTTCATGTAGCTCACCTCGCTCTGAAAAGTTGTACGCGACGCATAGCCTGGGGCATTGGGCCAGTCGTATTGGCCGAGACGCGGGAACAGGCGGTAATGCCGCATCACCGCGTTTTCCTGTGCAGGCGGAAGCGCCGCCATGCTGTTAGTCACCGGCGTCACCCCGGGGTTGTCGGGATCGGCCTTGTCCTTGCGGAAAATGTAACCGCCCGTGACCGCCGGCGATTGTGTCGTGAGCAGGTTGAGTTTCGCAATATTGACCCGGTCTTTGCCGATTTTGAGCTTCTCCTTGACGTTGGTCAGCCGCCAGCCGGACAGGTTCACCGTGGCGTTCTGCCCGTTGTAGATTTCGACCCAGTCGGAGCTATCGGTGTCCTCATCCTCAAGGGTGCTATTGTTATCCGCCATGAACTCCGAGATCACCGGCCCGCCGGTCTCCACCGGCTGCTCGATGGTGGTCGCCATGACCACATCATCGAGCCACATGGCCATGGTGTTCGACGGCTCGTTGCGCACGGAAAAGGCGAACTTGTTACCCGACAGCGGTGCGAAACCCGGCACCGGCAGGTCGGTGAAAATGGCCACGCCGTCATAGGTCACGTCAAGGCCGTTGAAATCCCAGTGGATAGCCACGGTGCGCAGCGTTTCGTCATAGGTGAATGTGCGCGGCGAATTGCCAACACTGACCCCGCCGGCAAAGACCTCGACCGAGGGCGCATCGCTGCCGCCATTGTTGTAGATGTCCCACGCGATAGTCAGCCCACCGGTCATGACAAAGCCCCCCTCGCCCGCGCCATTGCCGCCCGGGATTGCGCCGAAATTCAGCGACCAGCCCGCGCCCGGCACAGACCCCGCCCCTGAGTTGTTCATCTTCACCTTGAAGGTTGCATCGAACGACTGGATGGGCTTGGTCGGATCGAGGTCGGCCAGTTTGTAGGCCGCGCTGTTGCCGCCAAAGCCTGTCACCATCATTTGCAGCCCGTTATTACCCGCCGTGACCTGCTGGACGCTCGTGGTGATGGAGCCCGCGGAAGCCGAAATCGTCGAGCCGTCCCCCAGCGTGGTCACGCCCACCGCCACCGCGTTGAAGTTTTGCGAGTAACTGCCCGCCAGCGCCTGCGCCGCGGCACCGATTGCAGCGAGGAAAAAGGCGAGGAAGCGCACGCGGCGAATGATAGGAGACAAGCGGACGTCAGCCTGTGCTATGGGCTGACCGAAAGCTGGAGAAACATGCGCGGGTGCGCGGCGTCGGCGGGCTGGGTGGTGCGCCAGGTCACGGTCGCGGTACCGTCGCCGTTGTTATGCGTGCCGACATAGGTCACGGACGCCGCGTCGCTAAGCCACGCCGCCAGATCGGTGCTGTAGAGCACGGTGTAATGCACGCCGTCGGCCGCTAGGTTCCGGCGGTAGTCTAGCTTGAGGTAGTTCTGCGTTATGGCGGCGACGGTAAAGGACGCGACGCTGGTCACAGGCAGGTTGCGCGAGGCAGCGTTGTTCATGTTCGAGCCAGTGGCATATTCAAAGAAATCCTTGATGCCGTCGCCGTCCGTATCGCCCGTCAGCGAGCCGGAAAAAGGCGCGCTGTTGGCCAGGCCAGGCGTGCCGCCGAGGACGGCACTGGAGCGCCAGTTCGCACCGTCATTGTAATAGGCCGAAGTAAGATTGGGCGCGGGGTTGTTAAGCACTAGGCTGTAACCCACGCCGTCAGCCTCCAGCGGCCAAGGCTCGGTGGTGCTGTAGGTGAACTGCGCGATGGTCGCGTTGGTCGCGCCGAGGAGGGTAATAGTGTCGCCGCTGTTGGAAAGGTTGCCAGTGTAGATTCCGGCGATGCGCACGGCGGGGTTGTTGCCATAACGGGCGTGAAAGGCGTTCACGTTGCCTGCGACAATGATACTGCCGCCGGGCGGAAGCGTCAGCAGCGCAGGGTTGCCTGAGCCGAAGGTGAAGGTCACGCCGCTGGTGAACGCGATGTTACTGAGATCGACATCGGTGGCACCAACGTTGAGTAACTCAATATATTCAAAATCACTCGACGCATACCCTGCCGTGATCTCGGCGGGAGTGGCGTCAGCCGGGTGATACATGATTTCCGAGACGGCCAGATTCGCCGCGCTCGCGGGGCTCGGCGGGACGACATTGACGCCGAAAGCCGCGGTGGAAGCCGGGGACCAGTTGGGCGCGCTGTAAAGCCGGGCTTTCACCGTCTGCGTGACATTCAGCGTGAGTGCGCCGGAGTAGGCGGTGCCCGCGGGCAGGCCATTGGAGCCGCGCGGATCCGAGCCGTCCGTGGTGTAGTAGATGGTGCCGGTGGCGTAGGTCAAACCGGCGGGCGGCGTGCCGGTGTAGGGGCTTATCGACAGCATCGTGCCGGGACTGACATTGCCGCCATAGGAGCTGAAATTCGGCGGACGGTAACTTGGCGAAACAGGAAAGTTCACCGTGCCGGTGCGGGTGACGGAATCAACGGCGGCCACCGTGAACGTGCTGGAATTTGTCACGGTCTGGATGACGAAACTGCCGCTGGGATGGGGGCCGGGTGACCCAGTGGTAAAAGTGAGATAGACCGAGTTGCCCGGCTGTTTGCCATGAGCAGTCATCGTCACGGTAATGACGCTTCCCGTTTGTGAAAAAGTTCCAGCCTGACTCAAATAGTTCTGGTCGTCGAGCCACCCGAGGCGCTGGGTGAGCCAGTTCTTCATCCAATCCACTTCGCCGGTGGTGGCATTGCCGTTGCTGTTGAAATAGATTCGGTCGGCATAGCCGTCGGCATTGGGCCAGATATAGGTGCCTAAAATCGGCCATTTGCGGTAGTGGCGCATGACGGCGTTTTCCAGCACCGGGGAGAGCGGGGCCATGTTAATGGTGACGGGCGTGGTGCTGCCGTTAAGCAGCGTGGCGGCCTCGGCGTCGATCTCAGCCAGGATGGTGCTCGTGGCGAAGATGCCGCGGCGAATTTCCCAATAACGATCCCAGTGCCGCAATTCGTAAGGAGACGCGCCGGCCGTGTCTTGATGCAAGCGCGGATACCACGCATAATCAGCACCGCCAAGCTGGGTGTAATACCAGCCAGTGGGGTCGGAGCCGTCGAGATAGTTGGCGTTGCCATACGCGAGGTTGTAGTCCCAGATCGGCCCGTTCTTCAGCTTGCCGCCGCGGTCTTTCCAAAAATACTGGCTCAGCCGGTAGCCGTCGATCTGCTTGGCGATTTCGTTGAACCACTGGTTGTCAATAAAGCTGTCGCGGTCGATGTAAGCCTGGTAGCCGGTGGCTGGATTGGCGAAACCCGCGCCGTGGAGCACAGTCTCGAACGTGTTGAAATAGTTTGTGAGATAGGTTTGTTGCGCCGAGTTCCAAGGGTCAGGTACGTCAGCCCCGATTTGCACGCCATCCGTGGCGGTGTTGAAGACGGTATCGCCTGTGCCGAGGCGGTCGTGCTTTACAATGTAACCGCCAGTGATAGCTGTCGGATCGGTCGTGAGCGCATTGAGCTTGGGCACATTCACCCGGTCGGTGCCCCGTTTGATTTTTTCTACGAGGACATAGACGCCGTGGTAGGAATTGGCGTAGGTCAGCGGCTGGCCGGGGGTTTGGTTGAAAAAGACTTCGCAAAACTTTGTCCGCATGCCGAAGCCGTTGCCGCCGCTGAGCAGACGGGCGCGCGAATAGGTTAGGAAGTTGCGCATGAGCGCCTTGTCGTCGGCCGGCGCGTAAATAACCCAGGCAGAACCCGACGGCAGGCCGAGGATGGTTGAGTTCTTACTGTTATTGCTCTCGTCCCACGGCTCCCACGAGTATTGCTTTTGATCGAAACCGGAGGAACTCGAACCGCGCACATGGGTGGCACTGCGGCCCTGGTAATCAATGGTTGGCGAAGTCAGGCTGGCGCGTTGGGTAGCGGGATCGAGATTGATCATTACCGCCGTGGTGTAGCGGAAAGGCCGCGATTGGTTCGAGTCGCTGTAGCTGTCCACGGGCACGCCAGCGCTGTCGAGGACGATGATGGGCAGGTGTGAACTAAAGACCTGGCCGGAACCGTTGTAGTTCGTGAGCGAGGAATCAATCAGCAGAAGGCTGCGGCTGCTCACGGCGCCAGGCAGCTTGTTGGGGGTAAAGATGCGCGCACGCAGGTTGGCGGTGCCGGTAACGGTGAAAGCCGCGGGCGGGCTGCCGGGCGTATAGATCGCCGAGGCTGCACCCGGCTCGGTATTGTCGGTGGTGTAGCGGATGACCGCGCCCGCGGCCAGCGGCGCAGCGATGGTCACCGCCGCCGGGGTTGCCGCGGTAATGATGCCGCCCGCACGCGACCACACCGCATCCTCCGACGGCCCGCCCGGCGCCTGTATGGTGCTCAGGCTGACCTTGGTGCCGGGCGTGGCCGGCTGGAGATAGCCGAGGGCGTGCGCCGCGCCCTTCTCCCCGTATGAAACATCCTTGTATTGCGTGCCGTAAACAAACTGCGTGGCAATCGTCGCACCGTCGGCCTTGACCAGGCCCAGGTAGCCGCCACCCTTTGAGAGTGTGAAATTCGTGTGCAGCAGGGCGGGGTTGGCCGTGCGGTTTTTTGCTGAGGCAAAGACAACGAGATACCCATACGGCCCGAGCGGGACCGAAGGAAAAGTCCACAGCGCATTACTGCCCACCACATTGGTCAGGCGCCAGCCGGCCAGGTTCACGCTGGCGTTCTGCCCGTTGTAGATTTCGATCCAGTCGGAGTTATCGGTATCCTCATCCTCCAAGGTCTGCGAATTGTTAGCCATGAACTCCGAGATCACCGGCCCGCCGGTCTCCACCGGCTGCTCGATCACGGTGATCATGGCTACGTCCTCGAGCCACATGACCATCGTGTTCGACGGCTCGTTACGTACGGAAAAGGCAAACTTGTTACCCGACAGCGGTACGAATCCCGGCACCGCCAGGTCGGTGAAAATGGCCATGCCGTCATAGGTTACGTCCAGACCATTGAAATCCCAGTGGATAGCCACGGTGCGCAGCGTTTCGTCATAGGTGAAAGTGCGCGGCGAATTGCCGACACTGACCCCGCCGGCAAAGACCTCGATCGAGGGCAGATCGCTACCGCCGTTGTTAAAAATGTCGAAGGCTATGGTCAGTCCGCCGGTCATGACAAAGCCGCCCTCGCCCGCGCCGTTGCCGCTCGGAATCGCGCCAAAGTTCAGCGACCAGCCCGCACCCGGCACGGCCCCCGACTGCTTGTTCATCTTTACTTTGAAAGTCGCGTCGAACGACTGGATGGGTTTCGTCGGATCGAGATCGGGCAGCTTGTAAGCCGCGCTGTTGCCACCAAAACCCGTCGTCATCATTTGCAGTGCGTTATTCCCCGCCGCAACCTGCTGGACGCTCGTGGTGATGGAGCCCGCGGAGGCTGAGATCGCCGAGCCGTCACCCAGCGTGGTCGCCCCCACCGCCGCGGCGTTGAAGTTCTGCGAGTAACTGCCCGCCAGGGCCTGCGCCGTGGCGCAGACGGCGGCGAGAAAAAGGGCAAGGCCACGCGCGCGGCGCGGGAAGGTGGAAATGGTAGGAGGCAACATGCGAGTCGTGGGTGATAAATTTCTCCGTAAACTAAACGGCACCGATGCGTTCGCAAGTGCCGATGCGCTCCGTCCTGACAGCAAAATGCGGGCGCGACACGCTGCGGGAGACTGGTATTTTACGCGCATGAAAACTCTGCCCCGCCGCCGCTTTCTCCAAATGACCGCCAGCCTCGCGAGCCTGCTCGCCGTGCGCGGGTGGGCGGCGGATGCTGAGTGGAAGCCGATCTTCGACGGGAAGACGCTGGAGGGTTGGAAGGAGACGAAGTTTGGCGGCGGCGGCGAGGTGGCGGTGAAAGACGGCGTGCTGACCCTCGCGGCGGGCAATGACCTGACGGGCGTGAATTTCACCGGCGCGCTGCCGAAGATGAACTACGAACTCATGCTGGAAGCACAGCGCACCGAGGGCGGGGATTTTTTCTGCGGGCTCACTTTTCCGTACGGCGAGGCGTGCTGCACGTTCGTCGTCGGCGGTTGGGGCGGGTCGCTGGTCGGGCTGTCGAGCATCAATGGCGACGACGCCTCGGAGAACGAGACGACCAAGTTCAAAAAGTTCGAAAAAGGCCACTGGTACAAAATCCGCGTGCGGGTGACGCCGGCGAAGATCGAGGCATGGATCGACGACGAGCAGATGCTGGATGTCGCCACCAAGGACAAAAAGATCGGCATGCGCGCGGGCGAGATCGAGATGTCGAAGCCCTGCGGCATCGCCACCTTTCGGACGCACGCGGCGGTGCGCGAGATCAAACTGCGCCCGCTCGGCGAGACGAAATAGCCGCCAACCCGATTGCCTCGCGCCGCGCCATCCGCCACGCTCGCGCCCGCCCATTTATGAAAAAACATCTCACCGCCCTCGCCCTCCTCGCCGTCACCCTCTCCGCCGCGCCGCTGCGCGCCGAGGACAAACCGGCAGCGCATGCCACACCCGCGCCGTCAGCCCCGGCCGCGGACAAAATCTACGCGCCGAAAGATCTGCCGGCACTGCGCGCGCTCAATGGGCAGACGGTGAAAGTCGAGGGCACGATCATCAAGCAGGGCGCATCGAAGACCG
>JANXWQ010000254.1 GCA_025351065.1 Chthoniobacter sp.
GCGCTGGTGCGACTAGTACCCGGGAGCTGCCACGCTCGCGCGCAGCGGGCAGGCGGCCCGTGCTCCCTGTTATGTCTTGCACCGCATGGGGTTTGTCGTGCCCCGGAGCTTGCGCGCCGGGCGGTGGGCTCTTACCCCGCCGTTTCACCCTGACCCGCGACTTCCTCTTTCGAAGACGCCGCGGGCGGTTTGTTTTCTGTGACACTTTCCGTCGCGCCCGGCTTAGGCCGGACGCGCCCGCGCGTTTTGCGCGGCATGCTGCCATGGGGTGTTCGGACTTTCCTCTGCGGACAAGGGCTCGCGCCCCGCCCGCAGCGATCATCTGCCAGCCGCGCGGAGAGTCATCCGCTGGCGGGAAAAAGCCAACCGCTATTTCTTCGGCGCAGGCCGCGCCGTGTCGGTGACGCGGTTAAGGATCAGCACGACCTCCCCCTTGGTTTCGGTATTGGCGAGCGTAAGTTCCGAAACGTCATCCATTTCCTCGGTCTGGGCATTGCGCACCGTCTTGATCTCGAACTTGGTCAGCCTCCACTTTGTCCGTGAAACCATTTCCCCGATTTTCAAAAACTCCGACGGCTGCCTGAGACTGATCGTGCTGATTTGAAATTCCATTTTTTCCAGCCCGTCCTTCTTCGGGTCGCCGTTATACGCATTGAACAGGAGACGGAACGGGGCGGGTGCGGCGACTGGTTTGTCCTCGGCCCGTGCAGTCGGGACAGGCATTCCGAAAAGCATGAGGAGTGCCGCATTGAGAGTGAAAATGTGGAATTTCATCGCAGTGTCTTTCACTTAAATTACCGCCGCAAAAATGGCGGCGAACCCGTCCCCAAGCAACGCCTAAGTCCGGTGCTGGCGCAATTTCACAACGGGGCGATTGCTGTTTAACGCAGACACGCAGAGGCGCAAAGGACGGAGAGGTTTGACTGCCGAAATTCTTCTCTGCGATCTCTGCGCCTCTGCGTTTTAAAAAATGCAGCGATCCACCAAAATGAGCCGCTACCCAAAGTCCCGCGCGCCCACACCGCGGCGACTCCCGCTTGACTTCAATCCCTCGCCTTTTACCCTCGCCCTCCCGCCTCCACCGGCGCTCATAAACTTCCATGTCCCGCTACTTTTTCCGCCTCGCTCCCCTGCTCGCTGCCGCCGTGTTTTTTCACCTCGCCGACCCAGCCCGCGGGCAGGCGGTACTCGATGGCATCGCCGCGGTGGTGAACAACGAAGTGGTCACTTTCTCGCAGGTGCGCGAACTGGTGGCCTCGAAGGAAAAAGCCGCCGCCGACACCTACAAGGGCGAGGAGCTGGTGGCGAAGATCAAGGAAATCCGCACCGCCGCGATCAATGACCTGATCGACCGGCAGCTAATTTTGCAGGAGTTCAAAGGCAAGGGTTTTCAGATTCCCGACTACTTCATCGACGAACGCGTGACCACCATCGTGCGCGAGGAGTTTGGCAACGACCGCTCGGCTTTCATCCGCACGCTGGCCGCGCAGGGCTTCACGCTCGAGCGGTTTCGCGAGTTGGAAAAAGACAAGATCATCGTGCAGGAAATGCGGCGCCAGGCCATCAAGGGTAGTGTGTCCGTGCCGGACGAAAAGATCGCCGAATACTACAAACTGCACGGCGAGGAGTACGGCACGCCGGAGCAGCTCAAGCTGCGGACGATCACCCTGCGGAAAAATCCGCACAACGACTCGAAGCGGAAACAGATCGAGGAAATCCGCGAGAAAATCATCGGCGGCGCGGAGTTTGGTGACCTCGCGCGGATGTATTCCGAAGACGACAAACAGGAGGCTTACGGCGACTGGGGCTGGATCGACAAACGAACGCTGAACGAGAGCCTGTCGAAGTCCGCCTTCGCGCTGAAGGCGGGCGAAGTCAGCAAGCCCATCGAACTCGCGGGCAGCTACTACCTGCTCTACGCCGAGGCGAAAAAGCCCGCGACGGTCAAGCCGCTCAAGGATCTGCATGACGAAATCGAAAAGGCGCTGACCCAGCTCGAACGCCAGAGACAGCAATCCGACTGGCTCGCGAAGCTGCGCAAGAAGGCGTTCATCAAGATGTACTGAGCGATGCCGGTCATCGGCATCACTCTCGGCGACGCGGCGGGCATCGGCCCGGAAATCACGGCGGTGGCGCTGGCCTCGGGGAAACTGGACGCGCGATTTGCCTACCGCGTCCTCGGCGAAAAGGCGGACGCCCGGCCCGGCGAACCCACGCCCGCGACGGCGCGCGCGGCCCTCGCAGCGCTGGAGGAAAGCGCACGGCTGCTGCGCACGGGCGAAATCGCCGCGGTCGTCACTGGACCCATTCACAAGGCGCGCATGCAGGCCGAGGGCTTTGCCTTTCCGGGGCAGACGGAATTTTTCGCCGCGCGCGCGGGTGTGAAAGACTTTGCGATGTGCCTGACCGGCGGCGCCCTCACCGTCGCGCTCGTCACCGCGCATGTCCCGCTGAGTGAGGTCGCGGGACTTTTGTCCGCGCGCGAAATCGTGCGCGTGGGAAATCTGCTCGGCACATTTTTGCGCACGCGGCTCGGGCGCGAACCACGCATCGCCGTCGCCGGGCTCAATCCCCACGCCGGCGAATCCGGCGCGCTCGGTCGCGAAGAAATCACCATCATCGCGCCCGCTCTTACCCTGCTCCGTGATTCATTCAGCGGCCCGTTTTCCCCCGACACCGTTTTCAACCGCGCCGTCGCCGGCGAGTTTGACGGCGTGCTCTGCATGTATCACGACCAGGGGCTCATCCCGCTGAAACTCCACGCCTTCGACTCCGGCGCGAATGTCACCCTCGGCCTCCCCTTCCCCCGCACCAGCCCCGACCACGGCACCGCCTTCGAGCTGGCGGGTCAAGGCACCGCGCGCCCCGACTCAATGATCGCCGCGATCCGCATGGCGGCGGAGTTACTGGGCAAAGTTGAAGGTTGAAGATTGTTAGTTGAGAGCCGCGACAATTAAGTCTGAAGTTACAATCGCCAACCCGTGGCTCTCCACTCTCAACGCTCAGCTAACAACCTCCTCAAGTACTGGAAGCTCTTCGACATCGGGCTCCAGAACACCTTTGTCTATCGCTGGAATTTTCTCCTCCGCATGGTCTTTGGCGTCGTGCCGCTGTTCGGCATGGTTTTCATTTGGAAGGCGATCTTTCACTCGACCAAAGGCGCACCCATCAACGGCTACGACTACGCGGGGATGATCTTCTACTTCCTCGTCACCGTCTTTCTCGACAACCTCATCACCCCCACCGAGGACGAGTGGCAGATCGCGGCGGAAATCCGCGACGGCAAAATCAGCGCCTATCTTACCAAGCCGATGAGTTACCTCGGCTACCGCCTTTGCACCTATCTTAGTTACCGGCTGCTCTACATCGCCGTCGTCTTTGTCCCCATCCTCATCCTCGCGTGGATATTCCGCGACGCCATCCGCCTGCCCGCGCACGCGCTCACCTGGCCGGCCTTCGCCCTCTCCACCGCGATGGCGGCAGGACTCCAGTTCTTCATCGCGTATTCGCTGGCGATGATCGCCTTCTGGGTGCTGGAAATTTCGACCATCGTCTTCCTCTGTTACTCCTTCGAATATTTCCTCAGCGGCCACATCTTTCCCCTCGACATCATGCCCGCATGGCTCACCGGCTTTATCAAATGGTCGCCCTTCACCTACGAACTCTACTTCCCCGCCCAAGTCGGCATGGAACGCGTGCAAGGCACAGCACTAGCCGAAGGTCTGGCGATTCAAGCCGGCTGGCTGCTCGTCGCGTGGAGCATCGCCCGCCTGCTGTGGTCGCGCGGTGTGCGGAAATACCAGGCCGTCGGCGGCTGAGGTGAGTGGGTGGAAAATTTCGCGCCAAGGCTGTCGTGCGCGGATTCCCGATGGTCGGCGCGTGCTCGGCGCGACTGTAGGGGAAGCTGGCAGCTTCCCCTCCAGTCGCGCCGCCGGGCAGATGTCCTACTGGCGGAAGACGAATTCCTTCGAGTTGAGCAGCGCCCAGGCGAGGTCTTCGAGCGCGCGGCGGCGGGCGGTGGATGCGGCCAGGTAGGCGGTGGTGCGGGAGAGTTCGGCCGTGGCGGGCGGGCGGGAAAGGGTGATCCAGAAAAGCTGCCCGATGATTTCGGCGTCGGGCTTTTCGGCGGTGAGGAGCGCCTCGAGGACGTTGCCATTTCGCGTGAGGAGCTGCTGCATGAGCGGGCCGCTGATGAGCTGGAAAACCTGCGGCAGCGCGGTGGCGGTGCTGCGCTCGCACTCGGAGGCGATGAGCCGCGGCGGCTTGCCGAAGCTGGCGGCGAAAAGCTCCACGTCGGTCGTGAGGGGCTTGTAGTGCCTGCGGCCTTCGGCGAGCTGCGCGAGGCGCGTGCCGGTGGGTGCGCCTTCGAGCGGCAGCGGGGCGGCAAGCACCTTGCTGACCGAGTCGAGCAACTGCTCGGCGGTGAGGCGGCGGACGATGGCGTGCGCGTTATTAGTCTCGTCATCGGCGTTCGTGGCATTCGGCTCCGCGGCTAGCTGGTAGGTGCGCGAGCCCATGATCGTGCGGATGAGCTGCCGCAAATCGTAGCCGTGCGCGGCGAAGTCTTTGGCCAGTGCGTCGAGCAGCTCGGGGTGCGACGGCGGGTTGCTCGCGCGGAAGTCATCCACCGGATCGACCAGCCCGCGGCCAAGCAGATGAAACCACACGCGGTTCACCTGCATGCGCGCAAACATGGGGCTGTGCGGCAGCCAGTCCGCGAGCGCCAGCAGCTCGTCGCGGTCGCTGGAAACGGCGGGCTTTTCTCCGCCGAGAAAGGCGGGCGTCGCCGGCTCGCCGGTGCGCACATTCGTGACCGCGGCACTGGCTTTGATGAGCACGGTCTGGTCGCCGCGGAATTCCTTTTGGTCGTTCTCATCCTTCGGCTTTTCGCCGGAAAGTTTGTAGTCGAGCCGGGCGAAAAGGCCGGCCCAGTTGTAGTAGTCGTCCTGCGTCCAGCGCTCGAAGGGGTGGTTGTGGCACTGCGCGCAGTTGAGCTGCGTGCCGAGGAAAACGCGCGCCGTATTTTCCGCGCGCGTGATGGGATCGCGGTTCGCGCGCCACCAGTTCGCCGGCGGATTTTGCAGCGTGCTGCCGCGCGCGGCGATCAGCTCGCGGGCGAACTGATCCAGCGGTTTGTTGCGCGCGATGCTCTCGCGAATCCAGCCGTGGAAAACCTTCATCCCGTCGTAGTCGAGCTGGCGCTGCTCGATCTTCAAAAGGTCGGCCCATTTCAGTGCCCAGAAATCCGCGAACTCCCCGCGCTCGAGCAGCCGCTCGACGAGCTGCGCGCGTTTGTCGGGCGCGGGGTCGGCGGTGAAGGCGCGCGCCGTTGCCGCGGTCGGTACGACGCCGAGCAGGTCGAGATAAGCGCGGCGGAGAAAGACCGCGTCGCTGCACAGCGCGGATGGATTCATGCGCAGCGTGCGGAGTTTTTTGAAAACGAAACCGTCGATGAAATTGGCCTCGGGCGCATCGCTCCACGCGAAGTCCGGCCGCGCCGGCACGAAGGCGAGCGGCACCGCCACCTGCTGCTCGAGATAGCGCACGAGCACCGTCGTCTCGCCCGCCTTCAGCCGCGTCACGAGTCCGTCGGCGGAAACTTTCGCCGTGAAATTCGTCGGCTCATAAACCGCCAGCCGCGTCACGTCGCGCTCCGTGCCGTCGGCAAATTTCGCCGTCGCGCGCAGCTTCACCTCGACGGCCGGCTCCACCAGCACGCGCTCCGGCACGGCCACGTCGAGCTTCACCAGCCTTGCCGCCTGCGCGCCCGAATCCGGCGCACCCTCGCGAATCCACTGCAAAAAAATCTCGTACTCGGGCGAGCCCGCCGCGAACCGCTGCCCGCCCTCGTGCGCCAGCGCCGCGCCCGCTTTCAGAAGCACGAGACTGTTTTCCGGCTGGATGAGATCCACGCGCCGCCCGCCCTGCTCGCGCGTCATCGCCAGCCAGTCGAGGTCCGGGTCCTGCCCGCGCAGCGAGAGCTTGAAGCCGCCCTTGCCGTTCCCATTGCCATGACACCCACCCGCGTTGCACCCCGCCTTGGAAAGCACCGCCATGACCTCGCGCCGAAATAGCACCTCCTCGCCGTGCGCCCGCTCCGCTCCGCCGAGCAGCAGCGCGAGCGCCGCGACGCGGGTCGTGTGGAAAATGCGGGAGGTGAACATGAAGCCGACGGTGAACGCCCAAACAACCACGCACCCGCGGCGAACCAAAGGCCCATTTTTTGCCCGGCACTCCGCTCAATGGGAGGAGGAGGCCGGCCCGGAAGGCACGCGCGAGAGTTTCGGCAAAACGAAAGCCGAACATCCGATACGCGACGCGGTAACGCCACGGGGCGGCTGGGCCGGCGAGATGAATTTCCGCGCGCCGCTGGCGGTGATACTCGGCGGCGGTCGGCCAGTCGTTGACGGCGAGCATCCGCGCCATCTCCAGCCAGGCCAGCCCCAACGCGCGGCGATGTTCATCGCTCCATGCGCCCTGGCCCTCCAGCCAGGCCCGCAGGGCTTCGCACAGCGCGGTGCGGCACAGGATCACGGCAGGCTGGTTCCGGTGGCAGCGGGTGTCTGCCGACCATTCGCGGTACACGGCGTGCGCGCCGTCCACGTAAACGAAACGGGCCCTGAGCCGGAGCGCCCGGAGGTAGCAGTCGTGTTCGTCGCAAATCTGCGCCGGGTCTTCATTCCAGCCGCCGATGTTTTCCATGGTGCTCCTGCGCCAGAGCGCCGCGCCGGTTTGCGGAAGCTGCCAAGCCAGATACTGGGCAAAGACATCGGCCGTCCGGTCGATCGGCTCTTCGCTGAGCGAGCGCGGCCCGTGCGCGTCCCATATTTCGCGCAGCACCGGACTGTAGATGACATCCGCATTTTCCAACGCGGGCACGCCCCCGAGTTGCGCGCGCACCTTGTCCGCATGCAGAAAATCGTCCGGACTTTCATCGTTCGCGCGGTCTGGCGCCAGACAACCACACACCCGCCGCGAACCAAAGGGACATTTTCCCGCCGCGCGCGCCCCAGTCGCCGGAGATTCCGGTTGCCTTCGCCGCGGTTCTCGCGACTATCCCGGCCCTGCGCGCCCGAGGCCGTCCCCGAGGCGCGCACTTTTTATATCCTCATGCTTCTCCCTTTTCTCTGGTCTCTCGCTGGACTCATCGCCGGACTCGTCTTCGTGTCCTTCTACGAATGGGTGCTGCACCGCTACATCATGCACCGCCCGCTCGGCTGGCTGCGCTACCCTTTTGAGACGCACGCGGTGGTGCATCACCAGACTTTCAAAGGCGACCAGACCTACCACCTGCACGATGTCGCGGACCGCGAGACGATCCCGATGGCGTGGTGGAACGGACCGCTGCTCATCGCCGTGGCCATGCTGCCCATGCTCGGGCTCGCGTGGGCCTGCGGGAGCTGGGCGTTGGCGGGCGGCGCGCTCGCCGCCATCGCCGGCTACTACTGCGTGTATGAATACCTGCACTGGTGCATGCACCTGCCCAAGGCGCGGCAGGTCGAGCGCTCGTGGCTTTTCTTCCGGCTGAACGGGCACCACATTTTGCACCACCGTTACATGCACAAAAACTTCAACGTCATCCTGCCGCTGGCCGACC
>JANXWQ010000255.1 GCA_025351065.1 Chthoniobacter sp.
GCTGTTCGCTGCAGCGCATGGTTAGGCGTTGCAGGTGTTGTCATTTAAGTGGCCGATGTTGCTTGTCTTGTTCTTCTGTCAGCGTCCGATTCAGTTCGTCCAGTGCTTGGTTGCCCGCGAAGTTCGGCGAGAACGGATCGACTCGGTCTGCGCGGCGGCATAGCCTAAGGATGAAAAGTCCAGCGCATAAAGTGAGAGTTGCTCGGAACCACTCATATAACATAAGATCCCGAAATCCTTGTGGGTTCTCGTCTCGCTTGACGATGTTTGGAAGGCCGGAGGTGGAGCTAACGCCGGAAAGAAGACCGTCGGGGCTGGCTGCTTCGGCGATGCCTCGATGCTCGTCGTATGCGGCATCGCCAAGCAGATAGATGCCGAGCAGAATAAGGCCGTAAGCGAGAACTCGGTTCATTGGGCAGTCGGTTCGAGATGACGGGTAGCGACGCCTAACTCTTTGCTATCCAGCTTTAGCCCGCGCGGGCACGGACGCTATGAAGTTGCGCAGGATGGCGAGACCGACGTCCTGGCTTTTTTCCGGGTGAAACTGCACGCCCTCGGCGCGGCCACGCGCGGCGCTGGCGGCGAAGGTTTCGCCATAAGTCGAGCGCGAGGTGATGACCGAGGCCTCGGCGGGCGCGGGGAAAAACGAGTGGACGAAATAGACGTGCGGCTGCGCGGGCAGGCCGCGCCAGAGCGGGTGCGCGCGGTCGGCAAGGTCGAGCTGGTTCCAGCCGATTTGCGGCACTTTGAGGCCGGGCGTGGTGAAGCGTTTCACCTGGCCCGCAAAGAAGCCGAAGCCGCGCACGCCGGGCGATTCCTCGCTTTCGTCGAAGAGCATCTGATAGCCGACGCAGATGCCGAGAAACGGTTTGTCCGCCGCGAGCCACGCAGCGAGCGGCGCCCACAGCCCGCGCGTTTGCAGCCCGCGCACGCAGTCGCCAAACGCGCCGACGCCCGGCAGGACGAGACCCTCGGCGTCCGCGAGCCGCGCGGGGTCGCTGACGAGTTCCACGTCCGCGCCTTCGCGCTTGAGTGCGTTGGTGACGCTGCGGATGTTGCCGCTGCCGTAGTCGATCAGGGCGATCACAGACTACAGGCTGCCTTTGGTGCTCGGCACACCTTCCACCCGCGGATCAAGCTGGCAGGCTGCATCCACGGCTTTCGCCAGCCCTTTGAAAACCGCCTCGGCCATGTGGTGCGCGTCGCGGCCGTAGAGGATTTCGACGTGCAGATTGATGCCGGCGTGGACGGAAAAGGCGCGCAGAAACTCTTCGATAAGCGTGAAGGAAAATGCCGTGCCGATGGTTGCGACGCCAGCGGGCGCGCGGTATTCGAGGAAGGGCCGTCCGCTGAAATCGACGACCACGCGGGCGAGCGTTTCGTCCATCGGCAGATAGGCGTGGCCGTAGCGGCGCAGGCCGCGCTTGTCGCCGAGCGCCTGGGTGAAAGCCTGCCCGAGCGCGATGCCGGTGTCCTCGACCGTGTGGTGCAGATCGACCTCGATGTCGCCGTCCGCGCGCACCGTGAGGTCGCAGAGACTGTGGCGCGCGAAGAGCGTGAGCATGTGGTCGAAGAAAGGAATCTTCGTGGCGATCGTGCTCGCGCCGCGCCCGTCGATGGTGAGTTCGACGGCGATTTTGGTTTCGCTCGTCTGCCGGTCGATTTTGGCGCGGCGGCTCATGGGCGGGGTCATTCCTCGGAGGCGTTGGAGCGCTGGCGGATTTTGTTGAAAACGTTCACGCCCGCAAGGAGGAGGGCCAGCGCGACGACGATGGTGATGGCTCCGGGGACGGTCCTGAAAAAGGGCTTCGGCGGTTCTTCCGCCGGCTTGGACTCGGCGGGCTCGCTGGCGGGCGCCGCGGCTGTCGGAACCGGGGTCGCCGCAGCGGCGGGAGTGGCGGGCCTCACGGCGGTGGGGGGCGCTGCCGGGGATTTTGGGGTGGGCGTGGCGGCACTCTTGGCGGCCGTAGCGGCCGGGGTCGTGGCTGGGGTGGTTGCGGGATCCGTTTTTGGCGGATTCTTGAGGGCGGTGAGCTGCGCGTTGAGCCGTTTGCCGAGTTCGTTGGCGGGCCAGAGTTTGAGTGCCTCTTTCAGCGTCTCGTTGGCGGCGGCCAGGTCTTTGTCCGTGATCTCGGTCTGCGCCTGTTCGGCGAGGCGGATGGATTCGCGCATGTCGGCGACGGGGAGTTTTTCGAGGCGCGCACTTTCCACCGGGATTTTCATTTGGATGGCCTTGAGGCATTTTTCGCTGGAGGCAGCCATCGGCGGCCACAACCCGGCAGTGGTGGCGGCGGCGAGGGCAGCGTCGGTCTTGGCCTGCTCGCGCTGGTTGGCGGCGATGAGTTCGTCCTGTTTCGCCTTGGACAGTGCGATGGTGGCCTTTATTTGTTCGAGTTGCTCGGCGGTGGGAGCTTTGCCGGACTTCCCGACTTCGGGTACGGTCATGGCATTTTTCACATCCGCCAGACGCTCGGCTTCCTTGATCTTCTGGTTCTCGAGGGCGCGCTCCACGGCGGGCTTGAGCACGGGCAGAATCTGCCGCGCGAGTTCGATGGCATCCGGCATAACCTTGGCTCCGCCAAACCCCTTTTCGAGGCCCACGTAGGCGTTGAGCGCACCGATGGCGTCGCCGGCGGCGTTGGCGCTTTTCATCGCGTTGAAAGCCTGGAGGCCGCCGATTTGCACGCGCTGCTGGGCGACCTGCGCTTTGTTCAGCCAGACGCCATCGACTTTCATTTCACCCGCATCCACGCGCTTTTTGTCGGCCTGAAAACCGGCCAGCGCCTGCTTTACCTCGGCCACATGCCCGCTCTCGGGATATTGCGCGGCATAATTTTGCAAGGCGCTCTGAATGCTGTCGTACTGCGCGGGCAGCAGCGTATTTTTGCCCGGCAGCAGATTCATGATGGCGCGGTACGCGTTCTCGTCCGGGGCCACGCGGTCGAGTTTCACCACGTCGGCTTTTTTGACCACCTTCTCGTCTTTGATGCCGGCGGAGATCTGGACTTCGAGGGTCATCTCCGTCGCGGTTTCGCTGAGGATTTTGGCTTCAAAACGTTCGCCGGTTTTGAGGGTGAAGGTGTCGGCCAGCGCGCTGGTGGAAAGGAGCGCGGCGCAGAGCAGGGGAAGGCGGGATGTTTGCGGCATGAGCCCGCCAGTAAAGCAGAGACGCGCGGAGTGACGAGCAGGATTTCACACTCCGCGCGGGAAAGGCGGGCGCGGGTGCCGCTTAGAGACGGTGCAATAAGTCTGGCGTGTGGCTGTTGGGTTCCCTCGATCCTCTCGGAAGATCTGGGGAAGCGGGCAGCCTCCCCTACAGTCGCCGCACTTTTTTCACAGTCTCTCAGGGCACCGCGAGGGCGCGGAGCGGGAGGTGCCCGGCGGCACTGCGGCGGTAATCGGCGAGGGTCTTCGGGCGCTGCTTCGTCTCGGCGAGGGCGCGGTAGTTTTCCACGCCGTCCACCACCGCCTCGGCGATGCGTGCGCGCCACGCGCCGGAACTGATGAGCGAGCTTTCCGCGGGGTTGCTCACGAAACCGCACTCGACCAGCACCGCCGGTCGCTCGCACCGCCGCAGCACGGCGAAGCGCGCGTGCTTCAGCCCGCGATCGACCATCGGCACCTGCCCGAGCAGCGCGTGAAAAACGCAGCCGGCCAGCGCGCCGCTCGGCTGCTCGACGGCGTTGCCCGGCTCCTCGCGCAGGTCGCGCTCGCTGGGCACCCAGTCATTGGTGGCGGGTGCGCCGCGCGGGGCGATGGAAAAAATCTCGAAGCCGCGGGCGTCGGCGTTGCTGCTCGAGGAGTTGAAATGGATGCTGACGAAAATCGAATTGGGGATGCGGTTGGCGATGGCCGGGCGTTCTTCGAGCGGGATGAAAATGTCCGACGCGCGCGTCAGCACCACGGCGTAGCCCGCCTTTTCCAGCGCCGTGCGGGCGCGCAGGGCGACATCGAGGGCGAAGTCTTTTTCAAAACCAAACCGCGAACTCGCGCCACGGTCGTGCCCGCCGTGGCCGGGATCGAGCACGACGGTCGTGACCGGCTGCAAGCCGGCGATCAGCTCCGGGCGCAGGCGCGGCTCGATGACCTTGCTGAGGTCGAGCCGCGAGACGAGCGCGTGGCCGTTTTCCACGCGGACGGGAAAGGCGAGCCACTGCTTCACGCCGTTGATGCTGGCTTCGCTCAGGCCCGGCGTGACCTCGAGGCGCAGGCCGCCGGCTTCCATGGCGATGGTGCGCGAAACCGCAGCCAGCGTGGCGGCGGTGGTAATGCCAAATTCGCTCGCGCTCGCCGCGCCCACGACCATCGCCGCGATCTCCGCCGCCGTGGGCGGGGTGAGCGGCGCGGGCTTCGGGAAGCCGTAAAATGCGGCGACGTTTTCGAGCGTCACGTAGTCGCGCCCCTCGCAGCGCTGCACGTCCCACTCCGCCGCCGTCGCGCGCCCGAGCAGCGCGCCGCAGCCGACGGCCCACAGCAGACATCCGAGTTTCATGGTGGAAAGTTTCACACAGCCCGTGAGATGTGCAAACGCCATGCCGCACGTCGCGAACTGTAGGGGAAGCTGCCAGCTTCCCCTACAGTTCGGGCGGCGCGATTCTCATTTCGCCGTCGTCGAACGGGGATCTGCAGCTTCCTGCGCCTTGCCGCGCCGCAGGCGGAAAGGCGCGCTCTGCACGACTTCGGTGAGCAGCGTGGAAAATTTGTAGCCGTCGCGCGCGAGCGCGGTCTGGATGCGGTCGAGCGCGGGTTCGTCGTAGTAATCGAGTCCGCGGCCCAGCGCGTAGATGAGCAGTTTCTCGCTGAGGCAGCGGGTGAAAGCGTCGCGCCGCTCGCGCAACAGCGCGCGGAGATCGGCCACGCCATTGAGCTGGCGGCCGGTGCCGAGTTTCGCCGAGGCATCCACGGCTGCGCCGGTTTCGTCGCGGTCGCGCCATTGGCCGATGCCGTCGAAGTTTTCCAGCGCGAAGCCGAAGGCGTCCATTTTCGCGTGGCAGTTCGCGCATTTCGGGTCGGCGCGATGCTGTTCGAGCTTCTGGCGAAAGGTGCCGGTCAGCTCTTTGCGGCCGCGGTCGTCGAGCGACGGCACGTTCGGCGGCGCGGGCGGCGGAGGGTTGCCGAGCAGTTGTTCGAGCACCCATTTGCCGCGCTTCACCGGCGAGGTGCGCGTGGGATTGGAGGTCACGGTGAGCACGCTGGCCTGCGTCAGCAGCCCGCCGCGCGGCGTGCCGGCGAGCGAGACGCGCTGCCATTCGCCTTTGGCAAAACCGCCGGGAACCTTGAGCCCATAAAGGTTCGCGAGCCGTTGATCGACCCAGGTGAAGTCGGCGTCGAGCAGGTCGAGCACGCTGCGGTCGTCGCGCAGCAGCTCGGCGCAAAAGCGGCGCGTCTCCTCGATCATCGCGCCGGCGAGCTTCGGCGCCCACTTCGCGAAGACCTGCGCATCCGCGCTGTGCCCGGCGATGCGGCCGAGCTGGAGCCATTGCAGCGCGAAGTTGTCCACGAGCGCCGCGGCGCGCGGGTCTTTGAGCATCCGGCGAACTTGCGCATCGAGATTCGCACTCAGCTTTTTCTCGAAGGCGAGTTGCAGCAACGTGTCGTCGGGCGTGCTGCTCCACAAAAAATAGGCGAGCCGCGTGGCGAGCTGGAACTCGTCGAGCGGATGCGGCTCCGGGTTTTCCGGCTGCGC
>JANXWQ010000278.1 GCA_025351065.1 Chthoniobacter sp.
GCGGCCCGTGCCCGCACCTTCTCCCGGGCGAGGACTAAAGCCGGTCCCACCAGCTCCGGCAGCGCGTCCAGCGAAGTCGCCGCGCAGCCCGTCACCCCGTCCTCCACCACCTCGCCCCCCGAGCCGCGATGATGCGCCACCACCGGCGTCCCGCAGGCCATCGCCTCGATCATCACCAGCCCGAACGGCTCCTCCCACTGGATCGGTAAAAGCAGCGCCGCCGCATTTCTGAGCAGCTCCTGCTTCTGCGCCTAGTTCACCGGGCCGATCCAGCGGATCTGCTCCCCCGTCGATCAGCGGCTTCATCAGCAGCTCAATCCCCCGTACGTCGTCGGCGGAATCCGCGTCCACAGCGGCGACACCTAGGCAATGCGGAGGCGAGAGTTTTTCAGCATGGTATCTTGCGGCGAAAGGCGGGCGATGTTACCTCCCACGTCCCCTTCGCCAAGACCCGCTCTCTCGCCCGCATGAAAAAACTCCTCCTCGCCCTCAGCCTCGCCCTTGCCACCGGCCTCACCGCCCGCGCCGAGGAGGAAATCCAGGCCGCCAAAGCCATCCCCGTCCAGACCCGCGACATCACCACCCAGCTCCAGATTTTCCTCGACCAGCAGCTCTTCAGCCCCGGTGCCATCGACGGACGCTCCGGCGAATTCATCGGCAAAGCCCTCAAACGCTACCAGCGCGCCCACGGCCTCCCCGACACCGGCATCCTCGACGCCAATATCCCCCTCGACTCCGTCTTCCCCGTTTACACCTTCTACACCGTCAAAGCCGAAGACTTCAAATTCGTCGGCCCCCTCCCCCGGCAGCCCAGCGAGCAGGCCAAACTCAAAAAACTCCTCTACCCCGAAATCAGCGAATTCATCGCCGAACGCTACCACGTCACCCCCACCTTTCTGACCAAGCTCAACCCCACCGTGAAGCTCGGCAGCCTCAAAGCCGGCGACGCCGTGCGCGTGCCCAACGTCGAGCCCTTCGTCATCGAATCCCTCCCCGAAGAAGGCATGCTTCCCGCCATCGAGGAATACAAAGACCGCGTCATCAAAATCCACCGCGGCAACAAAATGCTCGAACTCTACGAAGGCGAAAAGCTCCTCGCCTCCGTCCCCATCACCCCCGGCATCGCCGGCGGCGGAGCCAAAGAAACCCCGGCCGGCAAATGGAAAATCCTCGGCATTGCCACCGCCCCCACCTTTCGCTGGGACAAAGGCGTCCTCGAACACGGCGTCCGCACCGAAAACTTCTTCACCCTGCCCCCCGGCCCCCGCAACCCCGTCGGCGTCCTCTGGATCGGCCTGAACAAACCCGGCATCGGCATCCACGGCACCTCCAGCGCCTGGACCATCGGCCGCGCCACGAGCCACGGCTGCATGCGCGTGGGAAATTGGGATGTCGTCCGCCTCTCGAAGATGATCACCAAAGGGATGACCGTCGAAATCGAGTAGCCCGGCGCAGGCTTCGGCTAGCCCAAGTATTCGCGCGCCACGCGCCAGCCGCCATACACACCGAGTACACTGCCCACGCCGCTGACGAGGAACGCGGTCATGATGCCGATGTGCTCGCCGAGCCACCAGCCGACCATGCCGCCGACGTTCACGCCGATGAATATGCAGAGCTTCATGCGGCCTCAGTAAAGCACGGCCCGCGCCGCTTTACTCGAAACGGATCGCCGCGCTGCGGCCGTGGGCGTCGAGCCCTTCGATGGCGCTGAACTTGGCGATGGTCGGCATGGATTTGCGCAGCGATTTCGGATCGAGCTGCACGATGCTGGTGCGGCGCTGAAACATGTCCACGGTCAGGCCGGGGAAGCTGCGGCCCGCGCCGCCGGTGGGCAGGGTGTGGCTCGGGCCGGCGAGGAAATCGCCAGCGGCCACGGGCGAGTGGCCGCCGAGGAAAATCGCGCCCGAGGTGAGGAGCTGCGCGCCGATCTTCGCGTCCTCTTTGGTGACGACGGAGACATGTTCGGGCGCAAAGTCATTGGCGAGGGCGACGGCGTCGCGCAGCGACTTCACGAGGATGAGCGCGCAGTCGGCGGCGAGCACGCCGGCGAGGTGCTCCTGGCGCGAGAGCGTGGCGAGCTGCGCGGCGATTTGCTTTTCCACGGACGCGAGCAGCTTCGCCGAATTGGTGACGAAAAGGATCGAGCTGCCCTTGCCGTGCTCGGCTTGCGCGAGCAGGTCGGCAGCGATCCACGCGGGGTTCGCGCTGACGTCGGCGAGGACGAGGATTTCGCTCGGCCCTGGCAGCAGGTCGATGGCCACCTGCCCGAAGGCCTGCCGCTTCGCCTCGACGACGTAGGAGTTGCCCGGGCCAAAGATTTTCTGCACCGGCCCGATGCTCTCCGTGCCATAGGCCAGCGCGGCGATGGCCTGCGCGCCGCCCACGCGGTACACCTCGGTCGCGCCGCAAAACTCCAGCGCAAACAGCAGCGCTTCGTTCACCTTGCCATCCAGCCCGCTCGGCGTGGTGACGACGATCTCCGGCACGCCCGCGGCGGCGGCCAGCGTGACGGTCATCACCGCCGTGGAGACGAGCGGCGCAGTGCCGCCCGGCACGTAAATTCCCACGCGCTGGAACGGATCGAAGCGCTCGCCCACGGTCGCGCCCTGGGCGTTTTTCATGGTCCAGTTTTCGCGCAGGCTTTTGCGGGCAAAGGCGAGGACGTTGGCTCGCGCGGTGGCGAACGCTTCCTTCGTGGCGGCGTCGGCTTTCGGTTTGCCGGTGACGCGCAGTTGCTTCGCCGTGAGGCGCGGGCCGCCGAAGCGCTCGGTGAATTCCAGCAGCGCGGAATCGCCTTCCGTGCGCACGGCGTGGAGGACTTTCGCCACGGTGTCGCGCACCTGCGGGTGGGCCTCGGCATGGCGTTTCAGCGCGGCGAGCTGGGTGGAAAAATCGGCGTCGGTGTGGCGGAGGATGCGCATAAGAAAGACGGGCATTTTATTTTCGCACCGGGTTTTTGAAAAGACGCATCTGGGCGTGCCGATGGGGGTGTGTTTTTTTAGCGCAAAGGCGTAGAGGACGCAGAGGGGGAAAACTCAGGCGCTGTGACAGACGGGTTGGCGGCAACTCTTCCCTGCGCTCTCTGCGCCTCTGCGTTACAAAATAAAAAACGTCCGAGTCGCGCCACCCGGGGTCGCTTATCAATAGTCCTTCTCGCCCGGCTCGGGCACTTCTTCGATGAGCTTTTTCACGATCTTGTCGGTGTCCATGCCTTCGCTGTCGGCGGTGAAATTCGTGAACATGCGATGCCGCAAAACCGGCCGCGCGACGGAGCGCACGTCGTCGCACGTCACGAGCAGCCGGCCGGCGATGACGGCGCGGGCCTTCGCGCCTACGAGAAGATTCTGCGCGGCGCGCGGGCCGGCGCCGCAGTGGATCCATTTCTTAATAAACTCGGGCGCGCGCGCATCGCCGGGGCGCGTGGCGCGGACGAGGCGGACGGCGTACTTCACGACGTGATCCGAGATGGGCAGATCGCGCACGGCCTTTTGCAGCTCGATGATGGATTGCGCGTTGAGCACTTTGTTGAGCGTGTACTTCTGCGCGGTCGTCGTCACTTTGGCGATGATCTCCTCCTCCGCCTCGCTCGGATAATCTACATAGACGCTGAACATGAAACGGTCGAGCTGCGCCTCGGGCAGCGGGTAGGTGCCTTCCTGTTCGAGCGGATTTTGCGTGGCGAGCACGAAGAACGGCGGGGCCAGCGTGTGCGTCTCGCCCGCGGCGGTGACGCGGTATTCCTGCATGGCCTCGAGCAGCGCGGCCTGGGTCTTCGGCGGGGTGCGGTTGATTTCGTCCGCGAGGAGCATCTGGGTGAAAAGCGGGCCTTTGATGAAGCGGTATTCCTTTTTCCCGGAGTCCTCATCGACCTCGAGAATGTCGGTGCCGGTGATGTCTGACGGCATGAGATCGGGCGTGAACTGGATGCGCTTGAACTGCAAATCGAGCACCTCGGAAATCGTCCGCACGAGCATGGTCTTCGCGAGGCCGGGCATGCCAATGAGCAGGACATGCCCGCGCGAGATGATCGCGCAGAGCACATCGCCGATGATGTCCTTCTGCCCGATGATCGCCTTGCCGATCTCCGACATGATGACATCCGTCCGCGCGCGCATCTGCGTGACGATGGCCTGGATCGCCGGATTTTCCCGCACCTGCTCGGCAACCCGCACGGGCACAGGCGCGGCCTCCGCTTCCTCCGCGGCATATGCCTCCCCGGCACCGTCATCTTCAAAAAGAAAAACCGCGTCGCCGATGGTCACGCGATCACCGACGGCGATGAGGCTGTCGGTCACACGCACCGTGTTGAGCAGCGTGCCATTGGTGCTGCCGAGATCCTGGATGTGCCAGCCATCGGTGTCGGGATAAACCGCGGCGTGCTGCCGGGAGGCGGGCGAGTCCGCCGCGAGCGGGATGTAGCTGGCGGGATCGCGGCCGATGACCATTTTGGCATCGACGACGGGATAGACGCGGCCTTCATGGACGCCGGAGAGAACGCGGATTTGGGGCATAGGAAAGTTGGCGGGGAGTTATTTGGGGAGGTTGATGCTGCCGAGATCCTTCACGCTGTCAATGACGCGCACGTTGCTGAAGTCCGGCAAAAATTTGTGCGTGAAAAACGGCGCGTTATCCATCAGCGGCGCTTCCTCGCGGTAGATGTGGCGCGTGTTCAGCATCTGCCAGTCGTCCTTGGCCTTGATGAGTTCCACCACCTCGATGCGCCGCAGGTTCGAGTCCAATTTTTCGCCCGACTGCCGGAGGATCAGCGTGTCGCGCAGGCGCTCGACAAAGAGCATCATTTTCTCGCCGCCTTCGATAAGCCCAAAGCGGTGGATTTTCGCCTTCGGAAAAAAAGTGTCGGCCTTTTTGATGCGCGCCTCGAAGTGTTTGACCGAATCCGGCGGCAGCTTCGAGCCGTCCTCGCCCAGCTCCACGCCCTCGAAAATCTGCCCGCCTTTCGTCACGCAGATGAGGTCGTATTTGCCCACCGGCAAACCGGAGATGCGGAATGATTTTCCCCCGTCCGAAAGATCGCCGCGAAAGCACTGCGTATAGTCGCGATTGAGCGCGATGGCGTGGGTCAGCTCGGTGTCCACTTTGCCGCTGATGGCACCGGACGCGCCGGCGGCGGGCTTGGTGTAAAGCACCGTCGTCTGCGCGAACGCGGACGCGGCAAGAGCGAGGAGAGCGAGGAGGAAATGGCGCATGAGGTTCGGAGTTGGGCGGAAATGGGCGGGCGATCTTTAACCACCAATCACCCCAGATGGCGCGCGGAATTTGGAACTTTCAAAGACCTCGCGTTTCAGCACGCCGACGAAGGGCAGATTCCGGTACTGCTCCGCGTAGTCGAGCCCGTAGCCGATCACGAATTCATCGCCGATCTCGAAGCCCGTGAAGTCCGCCTCCAGCGCCTCGGCGCGCACCTTCGCTTTGCGCAAAAGCACGCACACGCGAACGGACGCCGGGCTTTCGCCGCGCAGCCGCGAGCAGATGGCGTGGAGAGTGCGGCCGCTATCGAGGATATCGTCGAGCACGAGCACATGCCGCCCGCGCACGTCGGGCAGGGTGAGCTGGTGGAAAGTGACCGTGCCGGTGCTTTCGGTGCCGCCGTGGTAGCTGGCCACGCGCAGGCAATCCAGCCGCAGCGGCAGCGGGATGCGGCGCAGCAAATCCGCGGCAAAGATGAGCGAGCCGTTCAGCACGGCGATCACCGTCAGCTCCTGGCCGCGGTAGGTGGCGGTGATTTCGCGCGCGAGTTCATCGAGCCGACTGAGGATGGTCTGCTCGTGGATGAGGATGCGTTCGAGATCGTCGAGCATGCCGCCGAGTCAGACACGAAACACGGGCCGTGACACCGCTTTTTTTGCCGCCGCGTTCGCGGAAAAGTTGGGGGTTGAGAGTTGCCTCGCGCGCACTAGCCTGCGCGCAGCTTTTCCCAAAAACCCCACTGCCCCCGATGATCCGCGCCCGGTCCCTCGTCAAAAATTACGGCTCGCTGCGCGCGGTGGATGGGCTCGATTTGGAAATCCCGCAGGGCGAATTTTTCGCCTTCCTCGGGCCCAACGCCGCGGGCAAAACCACGACCATCAAAATGCTCTCGGGCCTGCTGAAGCCGACGGCGGGCAGCATCGAGATCGGCGGCTTCGACCTCGCCCGCGAGCCGGAAAAAGCGAAGGCCCAGCTCGCCTACGTGCCGGATTTTCCCTTCCTCTACGACAAGCTCACCGCGGCGGAATTCATGCGGTTCGTCGGCGACCTCTACGGCATGGAGCGCAGCGCCATCGCCGCGCAGACCGGCGAGCTTTTCGAGAAATTCCACCTCGGCGAGTACCGCCACGAGCTGACGGAAAATCTCTCGCACGGCACGCGCCAGCGCCTCGTCATTGCCTCCGCGCTGCTGCACGGGCCGCGCGTTTTCATCATTGATGAGCCGATGGTCGGGCTCGACCCCATGCACGCGCGCATCGTCAAAGCCGAGTTCCGCGAGCGCGCCCGCGCCGGCATGACGATCTTCCTTTCCACCCACCAGCTCAGCGTCGCCGAGGAGATCGCGGATCGCATCGGCATCATCCATCGCGGGCAGCTCATCGCCCTCGGCACCGTGGCCGAGCTGCGCGCCAAGGCGCACGAAAACGGCGGACTGGAGCGGGTTTTTCTCACGCTCATCGACCAGGAGGAGAAGCACCGGGAGGCGGTCGGAATGAAGAATGAAAAATGAAGATCGGAGCGCGGGGCATTCTTCATTCCCCGTAGCCCCGCACGCGGCTTTTCCAGCCGGGCAGCCAGCGCTCCTCGTGCCGCTCGGGCGGCGCATTGCGCACGCGGCGCGCGAGCACGGCGGACGCGCTTTCGCCAAACTCCCGCGCCGCGCCCGCGCCCGTGCCGCGCATGCCCGCCAGCACTTGCAGCAGGCCCCAGCCCTCGCCGTGGTAGCGCTCGCTTTCCTTCGTCCCCTCGCCTTTGAAATTCACGTAATCAATCAGCGCAAACGTCCCCGCGCCGCCGCCCGCCAGCCGCGCGAATTGCGCCCGCACATTTTCCCGCTCCGCCACCGGTGCCGACGCCAGCATTTTCGGCAGCGCCTCGTGCATGCGTTGCGCGAGAAACTGCGCCTGCAAATGCAGGGTACCCGCGAGAAAGCCGCGCAGCCCCTCCAATTTCTCACCACGGAAATCGCGCTGAAATTCCGCCCGCGAATTCCACGGGCAATGCCGGGCATTTTCAACCCATTGCGGAACCGGCACGCGCTCATAGGTGGGGCCGCCCAGCGACTTAAAAAATGCGAGGAGTTGCGGAAAACTTTCCTCAAACGGCCCGCGCGCGCCCGCCGGATACCAGATGAAATGCCCGATGCCGAGCGACGCGAAATCCTCGCCCGCGTTCCACGAAGTCAGCCCGTCGCGCGTGCCCGCACATTCATTCTGCCACACGCGGCGACCGATGGAATCCAGGTCGCGGTCGGTTAGCGCCAGCCCGCGCACGGCGGTGAGGAGAAAAAAAAGTGCGGCGAGAAATTTCATGCGACTGGGAAGCGGGCGGACGGGAAAACGGGTAGGGCCGGCGGGACTCGAACCCGCAACCAAGCGATTATGAGTCGCCTGCTCTGACCATTGAGCTACAGCCCCGTTTGGCAGTGGAAACGCCGCCCGTTTTTAGGAACGGGCTCCGGCGTTTTTGCGCGGTCAAGTTCTACGGCCCGCTGGTGAAAGCAAGCAAACTCCGGCCACCGCTCATGCGCCCGGCGGCGCCCGTGCGAGATAGCGGGCGGCGAGGTCGCGGCGGTTGATCTTACCGCGCTCGGTGGCGGGGATTTCGTCCACGAGCCAGACGGCGCGCGGAGTTTGCCACGGGCTGAGGGTCTGCTGGCAAAAGCGGAGGACGCGGGCCTCGTCGAGGTCGTCGCCGACCACGCACGCCACGGGCTCCTCGCCGCGATGCGCGGAGGGCACGCCGAAGACCACGGCCTGCACCACGCCGGGGCATTCGGCGAGCCGGGCCTCGACTTCGAGCGGGTTCAGTTTGCGGCCCGCGACGTTGATGATGTCGGAGGTGCGCCCGGTGAGATAGAGCCCGCGCGCGGTGCGCTGGATGAGGTCGCCGGGGACGAAGCTGCCGCCGCCGAGCACCGCGTCGTCGGCCGCGGGAAAGTAGCCGTCGCCCACCGCCGGGCTGCGCACCACGATGGGGCCGGGCTCGTCGCTCTCGTGCTCGAGCTCGACGCCGGGCAGCGGCGTGCCCACGTAGCCGTCCTGGTAGAGCCGGCCCTCCGTGGCGTCGTAGCTGATGCCGCCGCACTCGGAGGAGCCGTAAAAGACATGGATTTTGCGCCCGAATTTCGCGCTGAACATGCCGGCATCCGACTTCGGCAGCGGCGCGCCGGCGGAGATGCACAGGCGCAGCGCAGGCAGCTCGGGGAGCTGCGCCATGGCGGCGAATTTTTGAAAAAAAACCGGCGTGCCGGGAAAGACCGTGGCTCCGGTGGCGGCAAGGCCGTCGAGCACGGCGCGCGGCATGCGGTCGCGCGTGGCGACAAAGGCGACGCCATGCGTGAGCAGCGGGACGATGATGCTGCTGAAGCCGTAGCTGTGCGAAAACGGGATGACGCCGTAGTTCAGATCGTGCTCGGTGAGGCCCATGCCGCGGCAGATTTGCTCGCCGTCGGCCACGAGCTGCGCGGCGCGGAAACGGATGGCGCGCGGCGCGCTGGTGGTGCCGGAGGTGAGCTTCAGCAAATGCGGCGCGTGGCCGCCCCACAGGTGCGCGCCCGGCGGCACCGGGCGCTGGTGGACGATCATGGCGCCGCTGACATTGGTCATGAGCGCCGCCGCGCGGAACGTGCCGAGGGTCACGGCCATCTCGGTGTCGTCGAGATGATCGCCCAGCGGCAGCGGCACCAGCCCGCGCCGCCACAGCGCGAGCAGCACCTCGGGCCAGCGCTCACCATTGCCGAGCTGCACCGCCACCACCGAGCCCGCGGGGATGTGATCCAACATCCGCACGATTTTCAGCGCCTCGATTTCGATCTCAAAAAAGGTCCGCAGCAGTTCGCCGCGCGGATCAAGGATCGCCGGGGCGTTGCCGCGCCAGCCGAGGGTCGCCCACCAGGCGTTGAGGAGGGCGTTTTCATGGGGCTTTTCGGTCACGGGAAATAGTCGGAAGTTTTGATTGCGAGCGGGGCTTTCGCGGCTAGCCTCTACGCCCTTTTCCAAGCCATGAAAGCAGATATTCATCCCGACTACCAAGCCACCACCATCCACTGCGCCTGCGGCACGACCTACCACACCCGCAGCACGAAGCGCGACCTGAAGATCGGCATCTGCGCGGCCTGCCACCCGTTTTTCACCGGCGAGCAAAAGTTCGTCGATACCGCGGGCCGGATCGAGAAATTCTCCCGCCGCTACTCCACCGCGCAGCAGCGCAAAAAGAGCGCCTAGCCCGGTTTCCGATTTCCAAAACGGTGAAGATGCCTCGTGCATCTTCACCGTTTTGCTTTTTACCCACATGGACTTCGCCCCGCTCCTCGCCCGCAAGACCGACCGCTTTCGCGAACTCGAAGCGGAGATTTCCTCGCCGAATCTCTACGACGATCCGCGCAAGGCGCGCGAGACCCTGCGCGAACACACCCGGCTCAAGGAGCTGATCGCCGGCTGGGCGCTGCTGCAAAAATCGCGCACCGAGCTGGCGGAAAATCTCGAGCTGGCGAAAGGCGACGAGGCGGAGATGGCCGAGATGGCGGCGGCGGAAATACCCGCGCTGGAAAAGCGCATCACCGAGACCGAGACCGCCGTGCAGTACGCGCTGCTCCCGCCTGATCCGAACGAGGACCGCGACGCCATCGTGGAAATCCGCGCCGGCACCGGCGGCGACGAGGCCGCACTTTTCGCTGCCGATCTTTACCGGATGTACACGCGCTTCACCGAGACCCACGGCTTCAAGATCGAACCGCTCGAATCCAGCTCCGGCGCGCTCGGTGGGATGAAGGAAGTCATTTTCAAAGTCACGGGCGATCAGGTTTTTCGCACCCTGCGCTACGAGAGCGGTGTCCATCGCGTGCAGCGCGTGCCGGCCACTGAGACGCAAGGCCGCATCCACACCAGCGCCGCCACCGTGGCCGTGCTGCCCGAGGCCGAGGAGGTCGATCTCGTGCTCAAGCCCGAGGAAATCCGCATCGAAGTCTGCCGCGCCGGCGGCCCCGGCGGGCAGGGCGTGAACACCACCGACTCCGCCGTACAGGTCATGCACATTCCCACCGGCACCATCGTCCGCTGCCAGGACGGCCGTTCGCAGCAGAAGAACAAGGAAAAGGCGCTCACCATTTTGCGCTCGCGCCTGCTCGAGGTGAAGCAGCGCGAGGAGCACGAAAAGTACGCCGCCCATCGCAAAAGTCAGATCGGCAGCGGCGACCGCTCGGAAAAAATCCGCACCTACAACTACCCGCAGAACCGCGTCACCGACCACCGCGTGAACGTGACGCTCTACAATCTCGACCGCTTCATGGAAGGTGACATCGCCGAGATCATCGCCGCGCTCCAGACCGCCGACATGGCCGAGCGCCTCGCCGAAGCCAGCCTCGCGGGCTGATTTCCGCCGCGCCGCTTTACCGCCCGCGCCGCGCCTGCTACGAAGTCGCGCACTTCCCCAATGGGCACCCTTTACTACGGCGACAACCTCGACATCCTTCGGCGCTACCTCGCCGACGAGTCCGTCGATCTCGTCTATCTTGATCCGCCCTTCAACAGCGCGCAGGACTACAACGCCTTCTTCGAGGAAAAAGACGGCACCGCCGCAGCCGCGCAGATTCAGGCGTTCAAGGATACGTGGGAGTGGAATCACGAAAGCCGCAGCGCCTACGAAGACCTCGAAAAGCGCGCCGACAAACTCGGCGGCGTCATGCGCGCCTTCATGGAAATCCTCGGGCCGAACGACATGATGGCCTACCTCGCCATGATGGCCCCGCGCCTCGTCGAACTGCGCCGGGCGCTCAAGCCCACGGGCTCGCTTTACCTGCACTGCGACCCCACGGCGTCGCATTATTTGAAGCTGCTGCTCGACGGCGTGTTTGGCGGTGAAAACTTCCGCAACGAACTCATCTGGCCGCGCACCAACGCACACAACATCGCGTCGAAATACTTTTCCCGCATCCACGACACGATTTTTTTCTACTCGAAAACGCCGGACTATTTGTGGCACCCGCAATACTTGGAGTTCGCGGAGAACCAGCTCAAACGCTATGTGCTCGACGAGGAAACCGCTCGCATGGTGACCGGGCAGGATCTCACGATGACCGGAAATCTGACTCGCAACTTTGAATGGCGCGGCACCAGACCCGCGGCGAACCGCGGCTGGGGTTTGGCGATCGAGGAACTGGAAGCGCTTTGGGAGCAGGGCTTGATCCTCAAAAAGAAAGACGGCACGCCGCGCCTCGATGGCCGGAAGGTTTTTCTCGACGAAAAGAAAGGCAAGCCGACGAGCGATATTTGGATGGACATCGAAAGAATCGGCAACACCGCCAAGGAACGCCTCGGCTACCCCACGCAAAAACCCGTCGCCCTGCTTGAACGCATCATCGCCGCGAGCAGCAATCCCGGCGACTTGGTGCTCGATCCATTCTGCGGCTGCGGCACCACCGTCGATGCCGCGCAAAAGCTCGGGCGCAAATGGATCGGCATCGACATCACCCATCTTGCCATCACCCTCATCAAAGGCCGGCTGCGCGACACCTATGCCAGCGAGTTGCAGATGAAAGTGCTCGGCGAACCCACAGACCTCGCCGGCGCGCGGCAGCTCGCGGTGGAAAACAAATACCAGTTCCAATGGTGGGCGCTCGGCCTCGTCGGCGCGCGGCCCGTGGAGCAGAAGAAAGGCGCGGACGGCGGCGTGGACGGGAAAATTCTTTTCCGCGACCACCCCGACCCGAAGCAGAAACCGCAGAGCATCATTTTTTCCGTGAAAGGCGGCGGCGTGGGCGTGAAGGACGTGCGCGATCTCGACAGCGTGGTGACATCCACGGGCGCGGCCATCGGTGTGCTCATCACCATCGAGGAGCCGACCAAGCCGATGCGCGAATGGGCCGCGAACACGGGCAGCTATGTGAGCACCTTCAACGGCCAGAAATTTCCCCGCCTCCAAATCCGCACCATCAACCAACTGCTCGCCGGCGTGACCATCGAAAGGCCGAGCAGCAACGTGGCGGTGGACGAGACTTTCAAAAAGGCGCAGCAGGCCGGCGCGAAAGTGCAGGAGCAGCCGCGGCTCGGGTTGTAGCTGCGCATGCCCAGCGTGCTTGAAGTCATCCAGGCGACGACGCCGTTTTTCCAGAAAAACGGCGTGGACAGCCCGCGGCTGAACATCGAGCACCTGCTTGCCCATGTGCTCGGGAAAAAGCGCATGGAGCTGTATATGGAATTCGACCGCCCGCTCGCGGATCAAGAGCTGAAGCCGCTCCGCGCCCTGGTGAAACGGCGTGCGGCGGGCGAGCCGCTGCAGCATTTGCTCGGCACGGCGGAGTTTCACGGGCGCAGTTTCCTTTGCGACAAACGCGCGCTCATTCCGCGCCCCGAGACCGAGCAGTTTTGCGAACTCGTCCTCGCCGCGGGCGCGGCGAAGCGCGTGCTCGATGTGGGCACGGGCAGCGGCGTCATCGCGCTCACGCTCGCCGCCGAGTGGCCGCAGGCGCAGGTCGAGGCGGTCGATCTTTCGCCCGACGCCCTCGCCCTCGCGCGCGAAAACGCCGCCCGCCTCGGCCTCGCGGAGCGCGTCCGCTTTGCGCGCAGCGACCTGCTCGCGGAAACAACCGGCGACTTCGACCTCATCGTGGCGAACCTCCCCTACATCGACACCACCAAAATCTCGCAGCTCACCCGCGAGGTGCGGCACGACCCGCCCGCCGCGCTCGACGGCGGCGCGCGCGGCTTGGAAATCTTCGCGCGCTTTTTTCCGCAGGCCGCGCGGCACCTGCGCGGGCGGCTCGCGCTGGAAATCGGCCACGACCAAAGCGCCGCGCTCACCGAACAGCTCGCCGCGCACAATTTCCAAGACATCCGCGCCGTATCCGACTACCAAGGCCGCAACCGATTTCTCTTCGCACACTATGGATAAAATTCTCGTTCACGGCGGACACACGCTGTCCGGCAATGTCAAAATCAGCGGCTCGAAAAACTCCGCGCTGCCCATCCTCGCCGCCACGCTGCTGACCAAGGAGCCGTGCGTCATCCACCACGTCCCCGACCTCAGCGACATCCATTACATGCTGCAAATCCTCTCGCACCTCGGCGCGCAGGTCGAGCGGGCGAGCGGCACGGTCACGGTGCAGGCGGAGAAGATCATCACCGAAGCGCCGTACGAAATCGTCCGCAAAATGCGCGCGTCCGTCTGCGTCCTCGGCCCGCTGCTCGGGCGGGAAAAAGAGGCCACCGTCTCGCTGCCCGGCGGCTGCGTCATCGGCGACCGGCCGATTGATTTGCATTTGAAAGGCTTCGAGGGCCTCGGCGCGATGCACCGCATCGAGTCGGGCAACGTGAAGGTTTTCGCCGGCCAGCTCATCGGCGGCGTCATCAACCTGCGCGGCAAGCAAGGCCCGACCGTCCTCGGCACTGACAACGTGATGATG
>JANXWQ010000306.1 GCA_025351065.1 Chthoniobacter sp.
CAAAGGTCAGAAATCGGAAAAAGCAAAGCTGCCGCCCGCGCGCTCACCCATCCGTTTTTCCCCGTTTGACTCATCTCGGATTTGTTTCGGATTTCGGATTTCGGATTTCGGATTTTCCGATTCCCCGCGCCTCATCGTAGAAGCCCTCCAGTTTTTCCACCGCCCTCCCCTGCTCGAATTCCTCGCGCACCGCCCGCGCCGCGGCCTGGCCGAGGATGTAGAGGAAATCCGTCTCCGCCGTGACGTGCTGCATGGCGGCGAACAGCGCCGCGTCATCGCGTTCCGGCACGAGCAGTCCGGTGCGCTCGTGGGCCACCGCCTCGGGGATGCCGCCGTGCGTGGTCGCGAGCACGGGCAGACCGGTGGCCATCGCCTCGAGCATCGAGTTCGGCACGCCTTCCTGATTCTGATCCGGCGGCATTTCGCTCGGGTGGAGAAAGACGTGCGCGCGCGCATACAGCGCCGCCAAATCCTGCTGCGAAAGAAACCCGCGCAGTTCCACCGCCTCGCGCAGCCCGAGTTCGCCGATGAGCGTTTCCAGCTCCGCCTTCATCGGCCCGTCGCCCGCTATGCAAAAGCGCGCCTTCGGATGCAGCGTGTGGAATTTCGCGAACGCGCGCAGCGCCGTGCCGAGCCCTTTTTTCGCCACCAGCCGGCACGCCTGCACGAACCGCCACGAGCCGTCCGCCGGCATCGGCCGCTGCTGAAACGGAAACTGCTCCAGCGGAATCCCCGTGCGATTGAGCCGCAGCTTTTCGCGCGGACAGCCCCACGCCTCCAGCGCCGCGAACAGCGACCGCGACCGCGCCAGCACCAGCGGCACCGTCTGGAGCAGCGCGCGCATTTGCGCGTCGTAGCCTTCCTGCTGCGGCCTCGCCTGAATGTCCATGCCGTGAAACGACACCACGCACGGCCTTTTCCACTCCTGCACGAACGGCAGCAAATGCACACCCGTGTGCCCGAAATAAATGTGCATCAGATCCGCGGGCCGCCGCTCCAGCAGTTTCAAAATCACCTGCAACTCGCCGCGGTAGTACACCGGCGGTTTGCGCGCCACGTACTTCAGCCAAAAGCGTTTCACGAAATTTTTCCGCGCCCGCGGCAGCACCTCGATTTCGCCAAACGGAAACTCCGCCTCGCCCAGCCGCTCGCGCGCGATCACGAAAGTCCCGTAACGCCGCAGCCCCGTCACCTGCCGGTAAATGTGGAGCATCTCCGGCTTGAGAAAAGTCGTGCAATAGCTGGCGACGACCGGCTGCTCGGATGGCGCGGAATTTTCTGGCATGAGCCCATGACTGTCGTAAATCCCGCGCCGCTTTGTCCAGACCCGACGCCGCCCATTCGGGTAGAAATGCCGCCGCGCCCACGCCGCGCGTTGACACGTCCAGCGCCGCACCTTAAAGACGCCGCATGCCATCGTCCCCCACCCGCCATCACCGCGGTTTCACCCTCATCGAGCTGCTCGTCGTCATCGCCATCATCGCCATCCTCGCCGCCATCCTGCTGCCCGCGCTGTCCGGGGCCATGGAGAATGGCCGGCGCACCAGTTGCATCAGCAACGGGCGGCAGCTCATGACCGGCATGATCGCCTACTGCAATGACAACGACGGCAACCTGCCCTACTCGAATCAGGGCACCGCCGCCGACGGCTGGCTCTACGGCATGGGCAAGCAGGGCGATGCCAAAAATTTTGAATCCGGCCAGATTTGGAACTACGTCAAAACCGTGAAAGTCTATACCTGCCCCTCGGATCACCCCACCCCCGCGCAGCTCACCGCGCGTCCGCAAAAACTCTCCACCTACGTCGTGAACCAGGCCGTGAATTTTTACACGGCCGCCACCACCAACCCCGCGACGACCGCGAAAATCGGGCAGTTTCCCAGCAACGCCATCTGCATCTGGGAGCAGGACGAAACATCCGACGGCACCAAATTCGTGGACGGCTCCGCCAAACCCACGGACACCACCACGCACCGCCACAATAACGGCTCGACCGTGGTCTGCTTCGACGGCCACGCCGAGTTGCTGACCGAAAAGCAGATGACCGAGGAGAAAGCCAAAGCCGGCCCGAATGGCACGACCGGAGGCCCGAACCGGTTTTGGTGCAATCCCAATAAAGACAACGGGCACGAGCCCTAGGCTGCCGCGCCCGGATCGTCCGCCAGCACCAGCGCAGCGACCCGCTCTTTCAGCGGCTCGATCCCCTCGCCCGACTGCGCCGAGAT
>JANXWQ010000319.1 GCA_025351065.1 Chthoniobacter sp.
TCGGCGAAGTCGCCTGCACCGGCCTGCACGGCGCAAACCGCCTCGCCAGCAACTCGCTCCTCGAAGCCTGCGTCCTCGCCCACCGCTGCTGCGCAGCCATCGTGGAGCGCGCGCCCGCTTTGCCCGGCGACGCCGTGACCGAACCGGACATCCCCGAATGGACCAGCGGGGACGCCGTGGACGTGGACGAGCTCGTGGTCATCTACCACAACTGGGACGAAATCCGCCGCCTCATGTGGGATTACGTGGGCATCGTCCGCACCGATAAACGCCTCCAGCGCGCAGCCGCCCGCCTGCGGAATCTCGAGCGCGAGATCGCCGAATTTTACTGGGGCTACAAGCTCACCACCGACCTCCTCGAACTGCGCAACCTCGCCACCGTCGCCGCGCTCATCGTCGATAGCGCCCTGCTGCGGAAGGAAAGCCGCGGCCTGCACTTTACGCTCGACCATCCCGCCACCGACCCGCGCCTGTGCCGCCCGACGGTCCTGCGGCGGAGCTGACCTTGCCTCTGCCACCGGGTGCGGCCATAGTTCGGGCGTATGAAAAAGTCCCCCGCTTTTCTGGCGTTCGCGCTTTGCACCGCGGCGACCGTCCACGCCCAGACGGTGCCCACAGCGCGCGAGGTTTTTTTGGAAAAAGCCATGCAGCTCCGGCAGACCGCGCTGCTCGAAATCGAGCCGCAAGTCACCATCCCCACGACCACGCGCACGCTCAGCGTCTCGGGCAAGTATCCGTGGAAAACGCGCATCGTCACGACGGTCTCCAGCGCGGAAAGAAGCACCGCCTGGGATCCGCAGTGGCGCGGGCATTTCGGCGGGGCCGACAGCGCCAGCCCTGCGGCCCGGCGCAACCTCCGACCCGCCGCTTTCACGCCGCAGCAGAATCCTTTTTACGTCGCCCTGCCCTACAACGACGTGGCCCGTGGCACCACCAAGCCCGAGGCCAAGGTCGTCATTCCGTGGTTCAAGGTGGCGTTCGTCAAAGACGGCCAGTCCGTCTGCCGCGACCGCTGGCTGGCCGTGCGCAACAGCGCCACCGACAAAATCTGCTACGCGCAATGGATCGACTGCGGTCCGTTCGGCAGCGACCACTGGCAGTACGTCTTCGGCCCCGAACGACCCAAGCCCAACCTCAACGGCGGTGCCGGCCTCAACGTCTCGCCAGCCGTCCGCGACTACCTCGGCCTCGGCAGCACCGACGTGACCGATTGGAAATTCGTCGAGGCCCGCGACGTGCCCGACGGCCTTTGGGCGCAGTGCGGCGAAAACAACGACTTCGTCAAAATGGCCCGCCGCACCGGCCAGCCCCTCGTACCCCTGCCCGCGCTGCCACAGCAATCCACACTGCCACTCCCCCCTCTTCCACTCGCCGCCCCACCCGCATCGTCAGAGCCTTCGCCGCTGCCATTCGCGGCCCCTCTGCACGACTACCTCGACCCGGCCAACAACGCCCGGCCCATCCACAAAGCGCCCGCCCCGCCAGCCCCCGACGCCCGCTGACCGTGGCCCATTCAATGCTCCATTCACCCGGCATGTCGCGCCCCGTTTTTCTCTGTAAAAACAGTGTCGGTACCGGGCTGGCCGCATCCGGCCAAGGGGAAGTTTCCACTTTACCGCCCGCCGGTCATGGCCTAAAAAGCCGCCCACATTCCTGAACATGAAAGCGCATCTCGTAGGAATCCTCATCGCCATCTCCGCCGCCTGCGCGCTCCCCGCCGCGGGCCAGTCCCCGTACGTCAGCAGCGCGGATTTTGCCAAATACGCAGCCAAACTCCGCGAGAGCGCCATCCTGAAAATGGAGCCAAAGGTCGTCATCCCCACCACCACGCGCACCCTCGGCGTCGCCGGCAAGTATCCGTGGAAGATGAACATCGTCACCACCATCTTTTGGATCGGCGAACCGGCGGGCGGCAACAACCCCGTCCACAATGTCAGCAGCTCGTGGGACCTCAACTGGGAGACCAGCTACGGCGGCTACGACAACCCGAACCCCGGCGCGCGCAACGGTTACCGTCCGGCCAGTTTCATCCCGCGACAGAATCCGTTTTACGTCGCCCTGCCCTACAACGACGTGACGCACGGGAGCACCAAGCCCGAGGCCCGGCAGTTCATCCCGTGGTTCCGCGACGCCTTTGTGGAAGAGGGCAAGTCCGTCTGCCGCGACCGCTGGCTGGCCATCCGCAACACGGTGAACGGCAAAATCTGCTACGCCCAGTGGAGCGACTGCGGCCCGTTTCGCACCGACCATTACAATTACGTCTTTGGCCCCGAGCGGCCCAAGCCCAACCTCAACGGCGGGGCCGGGCTCGACATCTCGCCCGCCGTGCGCGACTACCTCGGCCTCGGCAGCAACGACGTGACCGACTGGAAATTTGTGGACGCCCGCGAAGTGCCCAACGGCCCATGGGGGCAGTGGGGCGAAAACAACGACTTCGTCAAAAACGCCCGCCGCATGGGCACCAACGTGGTCAGCGCCGCACCACGCGGCCCGGCGCGCGAGGCTCCCCTGCCGGTGAAGGACGAGGCCGGGCCGACGGTCATCGTGAAGTAGCGCGCCCTCCATGGCGCGCGGCCTTTTCATCAGCTTTGAAGGCAGCGAAGGCTGCGGCAAATCCACGCAAATCCAGCGCCTCGCCGCGCGGCTCACGGGCCTGGGAAAAAGCGTGCTGCTGACCCGCGAGCCCGGCGGCACCGAGATCGGCGAGCACCTGCGCGAGCTGCTCCAGCATTCCAAAGCGGGCCACGCCATGTGCGCCGAGACCGAGCTGCTGCTGTTCACCGCGAGCCGGGCGCAGCTCGTGCGGGAGAAAATCGCGCCCGCGCTGGCGGCCGGGGCCGTGGTGCTGGCGGATCGTTTTCTCGACAGCACCACCGTCTATCAGGGCGCCGCCCGCCGGCTCGATCCCGCGCGGGTCGAGGCCATCAACTGCTTCGCCGTCGGCGAGTGCGTGCCCGCGCGCACCTTCATCCTCGACCTCGATCCCGCCGCCGCCCGCGCCCGCCTCGCCGCCCGCGCCGGTGCGCCCGATCGCATGGAAAGCCAGTCCACCGCTTTCTTCGACGCCGTCCGCGCCGGCTACCTCGCCCTCGCCCGCAGCGGCGACGCCCGCTTTCACCTCCTCGACGCCGCCCGGCCCGCCGACGAAATCGCCGACGCCATCTGGCACGCCACCGCCCCGCTGCTCACCTAGTCATCTATGGCCTTCACCGCCGACGCCGCCTACCAGCTCCTCGCCACCGCCCACGCGCAGGACCGCCTCGCGCACGCCTACCTCCTCACCGGCCCCGCGGGCGCGGGCAAGCTCGCCCTCGCCACGCGCCTCGCCGCGCACCTGCTCGGCACCGACAGCCCGCTCGAGCACCCCGACTGCCAGCGCATCGAGCCCGAATCCAAATCGCGCCGCATCGTCATCGAGCAAGTCCGCGAACTCGAGCACACCCTCCACATGCGCTCCCTCCTGGGCGGCAAAAAAGTGGGCCTCCTCATCGACGCCGACCGCCTCCAGCCGCAGGCCGCCAACGCCTTTCTCAAAACCCTCGAAGAGCCTCCCCCCGGCACCCATCTCCTGCTCCTCAGCGCCCAGCCCGAGCAGATTCTCGAAACCATTCTTTCGCGCTGCCTCGAGGTGCCGCTCCGCCTCGTGGAAAGGCGCGAACTTTCACCCCAGCAGCGCGCGCTGCTCGACTCCCTGCGTGCCTATGCCCGGCACGAGAAACCCGCCCTGCCGCACATCTTCGGCCTCGTCCGCGACTTCCAGAGCCTCCTCGCCGAGGCGAAAGACGCCATCCGCGACGACACCGACACCGCTTACAAAACCGAAGAGAAACATTACAAGCAAACCTCCGACGCCGGCCACTGGCTCGACGACCGCGAGGACTACTACAAAGCCCTCACCGAGGCCCGCTACCTCGCCACCCGCGCCGACCTGCTCGCCACTCTCGAAGCGTGGTGGGCCGACACCCTCCGCCAGCACACCGGCGCCCCCGCGCTCGACCTCCCCGAGTGCGCCGCCGACACCGCCGCCCTCGCCACCCGCCACACCGCGCCCCAGCTTCTCCGCAAAACCGCCGCCCTCGAAACCCTGCGCGAAAACCTCAACCGCACCGGCGTCCAAGAACCTCTCGCCATCGAGTGCGCCTTCCTCGCTGCTTTTGGGTAAAAGGCCAGCGCTTCA
>JANXWQ010000391.1 GCA_025351065.1 Chthoniobacter sp.
AGAGAGTCCGCACGAATTTTGGCGGAGCAGCCCCGACGACGCACTTTTACTGGCAATTCTACTGGCAGTTGAGGGTCGAAACCCCTCTCCACAGAGCGCAAATCGTTGAGAATCAGAGTGATCTCCAAGTGGCTCCTGAGGTAGGGATCGAACCTACGACCGATCGGTTAACAGCCGATTGCTCTACCGCTGAGCTACTCAGGAATTGTCGCTTGCGGGGCGGCATCAATGCCTCACTGTCCCGCAGTCGGCAACCATTTTTTCGATGAAACTTCCGCCCACTTTTACGCGTCCTCAATGACTGTGAAACCGCTGCTTTTTCTGCTCCTCGCGCTCGTCGCGGCGGGCTCGGTGCGGGCGGGGGAAATGGTCGCGGCGGCTGATGTGGCGGGGCGTCTGGTGGTGGGGAATGACGGGCGCGTGAAGGCGACGGTGCTGATTTTTCTGGCGCACGACTGTCCGATTTCCAATGCGCTCGTGCCCGAGATGAACCGCCTCGCCACTCACTTCGGCCCGCTGGGCGCGGCGTTTTATTTTGTCTATGCGGAGCGCGATTTAGCGGATGCGGACGCCGCGCGGCACGCGCGGGAATTTGCGCTCGCCGCGCCGGCGACGGTGGATCGCGCGGGCACTCTGGTGGCGCGGGCGGGCGCGAAGGTGACGCCGGAGGCCGCGGTGTTTTCGCGCGCGAGCGAGGTGCTGTACCGCGGGCGGATCAATGACCTTTTCGCCGCGCTCGGCCAAAAGCGCGCGGAGCCGACGACGCACGATTTGCGCGATGCGCTCGCCGCCGTGCTCGCGGGCCAAGCGCCGCCGGCCGCAACCACGCCGGCCATCGGCTGTTACATTTCCACCAAACCCAGAAATCCATGAACCATCCCGCAATCCTCTGTCTGTCAGCCTTCGCCGCTGTCTCGCTCCACGCCGCCGCTGCGGATGCGCCGGTCACGTTCACGAAAAACATCGCGCCGCTGATCTTCGAGAACTGCACGCAATGCCATCGCACCGGCGAGGTCGGGCCGTTTCCGCTGACGAATTTCGCCGAGGTGAAAAAGAAGGCGGAGACCATCGCCACCGCGCTCGGTGACCGGGTGATGCCGCCGTGGCGCGCGGACGAGGGTGCGGAAAAATTTCACGACGCGCGCGTGCTGAAGCCGGAGCAGATCGCGCTATTTGAGCAGTGGGTGAAAGCGGGCACGCCGGAGGGCGAGGCGAACGATTTGCCCCCGCTGCCGAAGTACCCCGCAGGATGGATGCTCGGCGAGCCGGACCTCGTGCTGAAGCCCGCGCAGAGTTACGAAGTCGCGGCCGAGGGGAACGACGTGTACCAGGCGTTCGTGCTGCCCACGACCTTCCCCGCGGACCGCTACGTCGCGGCGGTGCAGGTGCGGCCGGGCAATGCCGCCGTCGTCCATCACGTCCTCCTTTTCCTCGACACCAGCGGACGCGCGCGCGAACTCGACGCCGCCTCGCCCGAGCCCGGCTATGTCTCGTTTGGCGGCCCCGGCTTTTTGCCCAATGGCTCGCTCGGCGGCTGGGCGCCGGGCAGCTTTCCGCGACGGCTGGCGGAGGGCATCGGCATGCGGCTGCCGAAGGGCGCGGACGTGGTCATGCAAGTCCACTACCACCGCACCGGCAAACCCGAGACCGACGCCACGCAGATCGGCATTTATTTTGCCAAAGAGCCGGTCGAGAAACGCATGCGCATCTTCCCCATCCGCGCGGCCAAACTGCGCATCCCGGCGGGCGAGGCCAACTATGGTACCGAAGGCTGGCTGCCCATCCCCGCAGACGTGACGCTCCAGGCGATCATCCCGCACATGCACCTCATCGGAAAGGAAATGACCGTCACCGCGCGGCTGCCGGACGGCACGGAAAAAAAGCTCATCCATGTGCCCGACTGGAATTTCAACTGGCAGATGAACTACCGCTTCATCGAGCCCGTGAAGCTGCCGCGCGGCACGATGATCCATCTCGCCGCGCGCTTCGACAACTCCGAGGCCAACCCGCGCAACCCCAGCAAACCGCCGCGCGAAGTGCGCCGCGGCGAAGGCACCACCGACGAAATGTGCATGGCCTTTCTCGCCTACACGGTCGATGCCGAGCACATCCCTGCGAACGGCGAAGTCACCGGTTTTCCCGACACGTTCGTCCTCGCGAAATGAAACGCGCCCCGCGCTTTTCCGCTCAGCTTTCGCAAAATGCGGGATTGTTTCCGTGAACAAAGCCGTCAGTCTGGCGTCTGTAGTTCCCAACCGCTCGTATGAGCATCTAACCACCAGCAAACCAACTATGAAAAAAATCGCACTCCTCAGCATCATCGCCCTCGCCTCGCTCGGTCTCTCCGTGCAGGCCGACGACACCGCCAAAAAAGCCGAACTCACCGCCGCCGCGGCCGCCGCCACCAAAGTCGAGGGCCAGGGCACCTGTGCCAAATGCGACCTCAAAATCGCCGACAAATGCCAGAACGCCATCATCGTTACTGGCGCGGACGGAAAAAAAGAAACCATCCTCTGCGACGCGAACGACGTGTCGAAAGCCTTTCACAGCAAGATCTGCAAAGGCGCGGAGAAAGTGACCGCCGAAGGCGTCATCACCGAGAAAGACGGCAAAAAGACCCTCGCCGTAACGAAGATCGAGCTGGCCAAGTAAGCCTCGCCGTCTCCACCGAGACCCAAACAAAAAGGACGCCCGCTAGGGCGTCCTTTTTTTTGTTTGGTAGCGACGGCTCTAAAAAAAGCCACCGAGCTGCAGGGGAAGCTGGCAGCTTCCCCTGCAGCAAGTCGAGTCTCCGCTACTTCGCGAAGCCCCGCTCCTTCAGCCAGAACAGGCAATCCGCCGCCCACGGATGATGCTCGCCGCCGGCACGGCCACTACCGAGGCCCATGCCGTGCCCGCCTTTTTGGTAAATGTGCAGGTCAAATGGCACGCCCGCCTTCCGCAGCGCCGCGGCGAAATCGAGCGAGTTTTCCACTTTCACCGCGTTGTCCTCCCAAGTGTGCCAGATAAAGCACGGCGGCGTTTCCTTGGTGACCTGCTTCTCGTTGGAAAGCAGCTCGACCAACTCCGGCGCGGGCGTCTTGCCGAGCAGATTCTCCTTCGACCCGCCGTGCGTGTTCGGCCCCATCGTGATGACCGCGTAGCACAGAATCCCCAGGTCCGGCCGCGAGCTGAACCGCTCCACCGGATCGGCCGCGTCCACCTTCCCCGCGTCGAAATGCGTCAGCAGCGTGCTCGCCAGATGCCCGCCCGCGCTCGAGCCCATGATGCCCACGCGCTTCGCGTCGATCTTCCACTCGCCCGCCTTTGCCCGCGTCAGTCGCACCGCGCGCGCCGCGTCATTCAGCATCGCGGGATGCCGGTAGCCCTTCGAGCCCAGCCGGTATTTCAAAACGATCCCCGCGATGCCGTGCTCCGCCAGCCACTCCGCGTAACCCGCGCCCTCATGCCCCGCGAGCCCGCCGTAGCCACCGCCGGGGCAGACCACGATGGCCGCGCCCGTCGCCTTGTCCGGCGTGGGGAGGAAAGCGGTGAGCGTCGGCTTGTCATCGTCCTTGTCCCCGAGCGCGCCGGGAGCGCCTTCGGGCCAAAGCGGGATGGGATCGAGCGGCGCCGCGTGGAGCGCGGCGGAGGAAAGGACGGCAGCGAGGATGGGGAGGAGGCGCATCCCCCTGCGATACCCGAAGTCACCCGCCCCGTGCAAGCCTTGCCGTGTTCCGTCCCAACTTCAGCTCGCGGAATAGTTCGAACCATGCCCAGTACTCCCGCCCCCCCAGTTCCACGATCATCCCAGTCGAAGCCTGCTCACTCAAATATCGGGGAACACTCGGATATAACCGCTGGACTCTATGCCTTGGCGCAGGTGCGTCGTATGGAATTATCCCAAAATGGAATGAATTAACATTGCGCGTCGTCCATAAGATTTTCGGAACCAATCATTCTCAGATCACATTTGACGCTTTGACCGCATCGACCGGATGGAGCTTAGATAGTTGGATTCAAGCGGCTGCTAACCATTTCCAATTTCACGGTCACACGCTGGCAGAGTTTCACACATTGATCGAGGACGCCATATACGAAGACTTGAGGCAACGTGCCGCTACGGCAGGTGTCGAACAAGACTTGTTGGAGGCATTACGCTGGCCTCGCAATATCAAACGACGCAAGGTAATCCGTGTGTGTGTGTGTGAATTCTTGGAAAGAGAATACGCAAATGCTTCGTTATTGGGTCTAGTTCGATGAATGAGCGACGCCGCAACATTCGCGATCATAAGCTTTAATGTCGAGACTCTCTTTCATACCGTCTCCGAGTTATTCCAACGACGAGAGCATTATCAACTACCCATCCCGATTCATTCTCACCCGAAATATTGCTTTACCCGGGTGTCTACCCCTCACCCAATTCCGCGCGATGCCGATTCAAGCGAACCGAAGGTGTGTATTCACCATTGTAATGGAACACTCGCTCCGAGATTGGCCACGCAGATCATACGCCCCGATTTCTTAACCGATGAATTGGTGTTCCTTGAACAAGACTATCTCCGGGTTGCGACTCAGTCAGCCACTTGGCCGGAAACACTTTTCATGTATCATGCAAAGCTGTCGCAGATGGTATTCGTCGGGCTTTCGATGTCGGATCAGAATATTCGACGCTGGCTTGGACTTACCGAAGAGTTTGCAGCCCGAAAACGACCAGCCGGATCGCAACGAAGAATTCATTATTGGATCACCAAGCGGCCAGATTTGATTTTAGAGCCTGTCCTAAGCGAAGGACTAGCCCATCTTGGAGTAAGGCCCGCGTGGCTTGACTCCGAAATCTCACCGCTCTGTAGGCTCATACTTTCGTGTAAACCTCCGCGCCTTTTTCCACAAATTCTTGCGACTTCTCCGCCATCCCTTTCGCCAGCGCCTCCTCTTCGGCGACGCCCTGTTCGGCGGCGTATTTGCGGACGTCTTCGGTGATTTTCATGGAGCAGAAGTGGGGGCCGCACATGGAGCAGAAGTGGGCGGTCTTGGAGCCTTCCTGCGGGAGGGTTTCGTCGTGGAATTCGCGGGCGGTCTCGGGGTCGAGGCCGAGGTTGAACTGATCCTCCCAGCGGAACTCGAAGCGGGCTTTGCTCAGGGCGTTGTCGCGGTATTGCGCGCCGGGGTGGCCTTTGGCTAAGTCGGCGGCGTGGGCGGCGATTTTGTAGGTGATGACGCCGTCCTTTACGTCCTTCTTGTTGGGCAGGCCGAGGTGTTCTTTGGGAGTAACATAACAAAGCATGGCGCAGCCATACCAGCCGATCATGGCGGCACCGATGCCGCTGGTGATGTGGTCGTAGCCGGGGGCGATGTCGGTGGTTAATGGGCCGAGGGTGTAGAAGGGGGCTTCGCCGCACCATTCGAGCTGCTTGGCCATGTTTTCCTCGATGAGGTGCATGGGGACGTGGCCGGGGCCTTCGTTCATGACTTGCACGCCTTTGGCCCAGGCGCGGCGGGTGAGGTCACCTTGGGTTTCGAGTTCGCCAAACTGGGCGCGGTCGTTGGCGTCGGCGATGGAGCCGGGGCGGAGGCCGTCGCCGATGCTGAAGCTAACATCATAGGCAGCCATGATGTCGCAGATGTCGTCCCAGTGGGTGTAAAGGAAGTTTTCCTGATGATGGGCGAGGCACCACTTGGCCATAATGCTGCCGCCGCGACTTACTATGCCGGTCATGCGGTGGGCGGTCATGGGGATGAAGCGGAGTAACACGCCGGCGTGGATGGTGAAGTACTCGACGCCTTGCTCGGCTTGTTCGATCAAGGTGTCGCGGAATAACTCCCAGGTTAGGTCTTCGGCCTTGCCGTTCACTTTCTCCAAGGCCTGGTAGATGGGCACGGTGCCGATGGGGACGGGCGAGTTGCGGAGGATCCATTCGCGGGTGGCGTGGATGTTTTTGCCGGTGCTGAGATCCATGACGGTGTCCGCGCCCCACTTAGTCGCCCAGCGCATCTTTTCCACCTCCTCCTCGATGCTCGACGCGACGGCGCTGTTACCGATGTTGGCGTTGATTTTCACGAGGAAATTGCGCCCGATAATCATCGGCTCCAGCTCGGGGTGGTTGATGTTGGCGGGGATGATGGCGCGCCCCGCGGCGACTTCATCGCGGACAAACTCAGGCGTGATTTCGGCGGGGATGCGCTGCGGGAAGCGGCGGATGATGGACGGCGTGTATTCGCTCTGCACTTGCGCGGAGCCGGCGTGCTGTTTGTCGAGGTCGGTGCGGTGGATGTCTTGGGAAAGCTCGGCGAGCTTGGCGCGGCCGAGGTTTTCGCGGATGGCGATGAATTCCATCTCCGGCGTGACGATGCCCTGCCGCGCGTACCAAAACTGGGTGACGGGGTGCCCGGCGCTGGCGCGGAGCGGGCGGCGGCGCTGGCTGGTGAGGCCGGGGAATTCCACGAGCCGGTTCTTTTCCGCCTTGCTGGCGTATTCGGCGTGTTTGCCGGAGAGGTAGCCGTTGTCCTGGGGCTGGACGGTGCGGCCGTCGTACTCGGCGACATCGGCGCGTTGCGAAATCCAGTCGCGGCGGAGGGCGGGGAGACCTTCGTCGGAGGTGCCGGTGAAAGTGGGGTCGCCCCACGGGCCGGAGCAGTCATAGACGCGGACGGGGTCGTTTTCCGTGACCGCGCCGGTGTAGGATTTCGTGGGCGATATGGCGATTTCGCGCATGGGTACGCGGACGCCGGGGTGGAGGGTGCCGGCGACGAAAACCTTGCGGCTGTTAGGCAGTTGCTCGCTGCTGTGGGGTTCGAGGGAGTCTTTGGGTGCGATCATGGGAAGGGTTGAGGGTTGAAGGTTGAGGGTTGAGAGGCGGAAAAGAAAAAGCCGTGCGCGGAGAGGCGGCACGGCTGAGCTTTGAAAAAGGGCGTCCTGGCGGGCGCGGCTCCCTGCGGCGGCATGACCCGCATCAGGTTCAAAGGGTCGTCCCGCTCGTGCGAGACCTCTCAGCCAAAAAGGCTCCCCTGCAAATGGTGCGCGGAGGATACGGGCGGGGGGAAATGAGTCAAGGGTGAGGGCGGCTGTAGGGGAAGCTGGCAGCTTCCCCTATAGCCGCCGCCGTCCGTTCCCAAAACTCACGCGGCGCGGCTGGCGGCGAAGGCGGTGGCGATCATCGCGGAGAGGTCGGCGGGGCGGTAGGGTTTGGGGAGGTAGTTCACGCCTTCCTGAAGCTGCACGCCGCCGGTCAGGAGGTCGCGGCTGTAGCCGCTGGAAAAGATGACGGGCAGCGCGGGGCGGTCAGTGCGGAGGCGCTGGGCGAGGTCGCGGCCGGACATGCCGCCGGGCATGACCATGTCGGTGAAAAGCATCACGACCTCCGGGCCGTGCAGCGCCCACAGTTGCAGCGCCTCGGCGGCATTGGGCGCGGCGATCACTTTGAACCCGTGCTCCTCGAACGTGCAGGCGGCGAGCAGGCTGACGGCTTCCTCGTCCTCGGCGATGAGCACGGTGCCGCTGCCGCGCAGCATGCCCGCGGGGACGGCGACTTCCGGCGGTTTTTCGAGCGTGGCGGCGGCGGCGGGGAGGAAGACGTGGAAGGCGGAACCTTGATTGGGCGCGGTTTCCACGGCGATCCAGCCGCCGTGCTGCTGCACGATGCCCTGGACGGTGGCGAGGCCCATGCCGGTGCCCTGGCCCACTTCTTTGGTCGTGAAAAAGGGCTCGAACAAATTGCGCGCGGTTTCCTCGTCCATGCCCACGCCGGTGTCGGCGATGGTGATGCACAGGTGCGGGCCGGGCGCGGCGGTGTCGGCGCTCGCGGGGAGGCGCTCACGCGGCACGTTTTCGAGCGCGCTTTTGATGACGATGCTGCCGTCGTGCGGCAGGGCGTCGCGGGCGTTGAGCGTGAGGTTGAGGATGATCTGGTCGAGGTTCGTGGCGTCGGCGAAAAGCGGCGGCAAATCCGCGGCCAGCTCGAAGCGCAGGGCGATGTGCGCGCCGAGCAGGGGACGGAGGATGGGTTCGAGCGCGGCGAGGCGTTCGTTGAGTTGGAGCTGTTGCGGCTGCATGACTTGCTTGCGGCTGAAGGCGAGGAGCTGGCGCGTGAGATTCGCGGCGCGCTCGGCGGCGGTGGCGATGTGGCCGAGCGCCTGCGCGGTGTCGGACTCCGCGGGGAGGCGCGCGAGCTGGAGGCTGCTGTAGCCCTGGATGACGGTCAGCAGGTTGTTGAAATCGTGCGCGATGCCGGCGGCGAGGCGGCCCACGGATTCCATCTTGTAAGCCTGCCGGCGCTGTTCCTGCGCGGACTCCAGTTCGGCGGTGCGCGCGACCACCATTTGCTCCAGCTCATCCACGCGCAGCGCGGCCTGGCGGGCGAGGCTCCATTTGTTGGTCAGTGCGTGGGCGAGCTGCAGCGCCTCGACGTGATCGAACGGCTTTTTCAAAATCACCAGATTGTCCGACGCGCCGAGCCGCTGCGTGATGCTGTCCCAGCCGTAG
>JANXWQ010000404.1 GCA_025351065.1 Chthoniobacter sp.
CACGGTCGTCGAGCCGTTGATTTTCAGCGTCTCGGCAAGGGCGAGGGCGGGCAGGGCAATGAGGGCGAGAACGGCAGGAAGGAGTTTCATAGGTCGAGGGGTTGTGAGCATAGATGCACCCGTTGGCATATTGACACCGCGCCTTTCCGGCAACCGTTATCTGGCCTCAGTCCGGCAACTGATCGAACCGGAAAGTGCAGCAGCCGAAGTCGAGCGTATTGCCTTCCTTCTTCAGGCGCTCGCGGAAGTCCGCCACGACGAAGTATTCCCGCCGCGTGCCGTCGGGTTCCATGTCCACGATGCCCGCCTCGCGCAGGATGCGCAGGTGCTTCGAGACGTTGTATTGGGAAAGGTCCAGCGCCTCGGCGAGGTCGTTTACGCCATGCGGCTCTAGGAGCAGCGCCTTGACGAGGCGCAGGCGCGTGCGGTCAGCGAAGGCTTTGAGGATGTCGGTGCAGTCCGTTTTCGGCATGCCCCCAATCTGCCAGCCGCCGAGGGGATTTGCCGGTTTAAAATTTTCTCGACAAAAAAGAGGCTTAAATATGCCTTGAAGCGCATACACGCAGCCATCCCATGATCATCAAACAGACTCGTTCCCTACTTTTCGCCGCGACGCTCGCGGGGCTGAGCCAGTTCGCCTTCGGCGACATCGGCATCATCTCCCCGGCGGAGGCAAAAAAGCTCATCGACAATCCCGACGCCAAGGCGCGCCCGGTCGTGTTCGACACGCGCGGCGGCTACAAAGACTACTTCCGCGGACATCTGCCGACGGCGCATCATCTCGAGTTCGACACGCTGCGCGGCACCGACCAAGGCGTGCCGGTGCAGTATCTGCCGGACGATTTGACCAAGGCGCTGCTCATCCGCGCAGGTGTGGATAAGGATCGTCTGCATCTCGTCTATGCCACCGGCGCGGAGCTGCCGAATGACGAAATCCTCAGCAGCACCATGGTGGTGCATGTGCTGGAAAAATTCGGCGTCAAGGACATCAAGATCGTCGATGGCGGCCTGCCCGAATGGAAGAAGCAGGGCTTTGCCCCCGTGCAGGATTATTTTGGCAACCCCGCCGGCAACCTGCCGAAAACGGGCGAGCCCGGCATCGCGGCAAATGTCGGGGACGTGCAAAAGCATGTCGGCAAACCGGGCAACGTTTTGGTGGATGCCCGCCCGATCAATGAGTTCCAGGGGCAGGATGAAATCTGGCTGCGCAAAGGCCACATCCCCGGCGCGATCAGCTTCCACTGGGCGCGGCTGATGGAGAAAGACAACACGCACAAGTTCAAGCCGTTTGCCGAAGTGAAGGGCGAGCTGGAAAAAGCGGGCATCACGCCGGACAAAAACATCATCTGCTACTGCGGCACGTCGCGCGAAGGCAGCCTGCTGCGCTTCTACCTCAAACACGTCGCGGGCTATCCGAATGTGCGGCTGTACGAAGGCGCGTGGAAGGAATACGTCTGGCTCAAGGACAAGTCGCTGCCCGCCGAGACGGGTGGCGAGCCCGCGGGAAAATAAAGCGCGCCCTATTTCAGCAGCAGCCAGAGCGTCTGCGCGCCGGTGCCGGCGGGGATGTCGGGCAGCGGGGGCTCGGTGTGAAAATTGGCGGTGCGGCGCACGCCTTTGAGCGCGTGGCGGGCGAGGGTTTCGAGCGCGCGGCGGGTGAGGCGCGTGCAGTTGGTCGAGAGCAGGATTTTCGCGCGCGGCGCGGCGAGGGCGAGGGTGGCAAGGAGCAGGGTTTCGAGATCGTGCTCGACTTGGAATTTGCGGCCTTTGCGGCCGCGCGAAAAGGTGGGCGGATCGAGGATGATGGTGTCGAAGGTCTCGCCTTTGCGGGCGAGGCGCGGGAGCACGTCGAGCACGTCGTCGGCGTAAAAGCGGTGGCGGTTTTCTGTTGCCGTATCGAGTCGGTTGAGGGCGAAGTTTTCGCGCCCGCGGTCGAGGGATTTTTTCGATAGGTCGATGCTCACCGTCGCCGCGCCGCCGAGCGCGGCGGCGACGGAAAAGGAGCAGGTATAGGCAAAAGTGTTCAGCATTTTCCGCGCGCCGCCGCCGCGGACTAGGGCGCGGTTCGCGCGCTGGTCAATGAAGAGCCCGGCGGAATAACCCGCCGCGAAATCCAGCCCGAAGCGCAGGCCGTTTTCCTCGACCACGGTGCGCAGCGGCGCGGCGGCGTCGCCCGCCAGCAGCACGGGCGCGGCGCGGTCGGCATTGTGCCGCGGCAGATGTTTGCCAAAGACGCGGACGGGCGCGAAACCGTGCTGCGCCGACCACGCCTCGAGCCCGGCGAGTGCGGTGTCGCGGGCGGCATCATCCATGTGCGAAATGAGCACGTCGGCGGCGAAACGCTCGACCCAGACTTCGGGCGACGACCAGAGCCGGTGGGCGTTGGTTCCGGCGGCGGCCAGCGCGGCCAGTGAAGCGCCGCCAAGCCAGTGTGCAAGCGGGTTGCGGGGCAGTGGGGTGGCGGAAAAAGGGTTCACGAAAAGGGGCCGCAGAACTGATTGCATCGCCGGGGGAGTTCAAGTAGTTTCGCCCACTTTTCCCGGCCTATGCGTTATCTTTTTCTACTCGTCCTGACGTGCCTTTTCAGCGTGCTCCAGCCTCTGCGCGCCGAAACCGCCACCGATCCCGGCGATCTTTTTGTGAACGCCTACACGACCGCCAAGGAGGCCGAGAAAGCCGAGCAGGCGGGCAATTTCAAGGTCGCGCTGTCCAAGTTTCGCTACGCCGCCGGGGTGCTGGATGCCATCGCGGCGAAGTTCCCGACATGGCAGCCGCTGATCGTCAATTTTCGCAAACAGCAGACCAGCGAATCCCTGGCGCGGGTGCAGGAAAAGGTGGCGAAATTTGGCCCCGGCAAGGGTGGCGACGGCGGCGGGCTGGAGGGCGGACTGCCGACGGCCGACGACCCGCTGAGTTTTGCTCCGCCTAACGATCCCAACATGGAGCCCGCGCCCAGCCCGGCGCCGCGCACCGGTAGTCGCAAACCCAAGCCGAATGTGCCAGAGGCCGACCCGACCGCCGATCTCGAAGGCGCGATTGGCCGCATGAAAAAACTCCAGTCCGACCTGCGCGAGGCCAACGCCGCCGCCGACCGGGCGGAGCGCGACAAAAAGGATCTCGTGCGCAAATACGACGAGGCGATCGCGGCGCGGGAGGCTTCCGAGAAGCAGCAGAAGGTGCTGCAAACGCGGGCCGACGGGGCCGAGGACCGGCTGCTGAAAGCGCAGTCGGAAATCAAGGTGGATGTGGAGAAAATCAAGGCGCTGCAAACCGAGGCGACCGAGGCGCGGCGCGCGGTGAAGGCGGCGACGATCAACCAGGACGCCGACGCGGAAATCCGCAAACAGCTCGACGACCGGATGAAATCCGCGCAGACCAAAATCGCGACGCTGACCGAGCAGCGCAACACTTTGGACAAAGCCGCCAAGGACGCGCCGCAGCGCATGAAGGAGCTCGAACAGCAGCTCGAAAAGGCGAAGTCCGAAAACAAGGAGCTTTCGATCCGCCTGGCCGATGCCAAGACCGCGCTCGCCACGATGACCGGCCAGCGCGACGACGCGATGAAGCAGCTCGCGCAGTTGAAGGAAGCGTCGAAGAACACGGACAAGCTCATGGCCGACAACGCCTCGCTCATGGCGCGGCTGGCGGAGACGGAAAAATCCGTCGCCAATTTCAAGGCCGAGGGCGAGGAGAAGGACCGGCAGATCATGGCGCTGAAAAAAGAAGTGGGCTCGGTCAAGGAGCAGCTCGCGCAGGCCCGCACGGAGAGCGCGAACTACCAGCGCCAGATGGGCGATTTGCAGGCCAAGCTCGAGGAGCAGGGCAAGCAGCTCGCGCAGGTCAGGGCCGACAGCGCCGCGGGCTCCGCCGAGCGGAAAAAGATGCAGGTCGAAAATGAAATCCTGCGCGGCATCGTGCTGCGGCAGCAGAAGCAGGAGGCGGTGCGCGCGCAAACCCGCAAGCTGGTGCTCGGCGAACTCGACAAGCTGGACATCAACTCGAAGACGCTGCTCAAGGAAATTGATTTGCTCGCGCAGCCGGTGGTCAAACTTTCGCCCAGGGAGCTGGGGCTTTTCCGCAAGTCGGAACTCCAGGTGAACGGCGCGGAAATCTCGGCCAATCTGCCGACCGACAGCGACCCCGCGCCGGTGGCGGATGCGGGCACGCCGAAGACCGCGGATGCCGTCGCGATGGCCGAAACCAAGTCGCCCGAAATCACCGTGCCGCCGCTCCCGGACGCCGTGAAAACCACGGAGCCTGCAAAGCCCGCGGCGAATGACCTGCCCGTGAAAGATCCGGACATGCAAATCGCCAGCGCCAAGCCGACGCCTCCCACGAGTCTGCCGCCGGACAAGGCCGCCACGCCCGAACCTGCGCCGACCGAAACGCTGGGCAGCGGGGCCGGCCAGCCCAACATTCCGACGGAGTTTCTCGCGCTCGCCCACGACGGCAAGGCGCTGTTTGAGAAGGGCGACTATTTCGGGGCGGAAAAAATCTACCGGAAGATTTTGGCGAAGGTGCCGAACAACCTCTACATCCTCTCCAATCTCGGCGTCGTTCTTTTCCGCGCCGAAAAACTGAAGCAGGCCGAGGAGGTGCTCATCAAGGCGACCAAGGTGGCGCCGGAGGACGGCTTTTCGCACTGCACGCTGGGCATCGTTTACAACACTGAGAAAAAGTACGACGAGGCGGTGAGTTCGCTGACCAAGGCGCTGGCTATCAATCCGAAAAACGCGACGGCGCACAATTACCTCGGCATCACCGCCGCCGGCAAAGGCTGGCAGGAGGCCGCGCAGAAGGAGCTCGAAACGGCCACCACCATCGACCCGACCTATGCCGACGCGCATTTCAATCTCGCCGTGGTTTTCGCCACGCAGACGCCGCCCAACATGGAAAACGCCCGCAAATTCTACGCTCGCGCGCGCGAACTCGGCGCGGAGGCGGACAGCGACATGGAGAAGCTGATCAAGTAGGGCTCCACGCGGCGCGGATGACGGCGCGGGTTTCCGGCGCGCGGAGGTCGAAGGATTCGCGGTGGTGGTCGGGCAGGTCGGGGAACCATTTCCACAAAAACACGCCGGCCAGCCATGGGGCGCGCTGGACGGTGCGGAGGCCGGCGGCGAGGCAGCGGCATTGGAGGTCGCGGGACTGCGGGGTGACGGGGCCGCGGTCGGCCCACGGGTGGGCGGCGGCATCGTCGTGGGCGTCGTAGCCGAGTTCGACGAAGAGCACGGATTTGCCCGTGCGCGCGGAGACGGCGGTGAGTTCCTTTTCGCGCCGCGCCCAGCCGGCGTCGAGATGCGCGGACGTGGGATTGGGCGCGTCGCAGATGGGGAAATAGGCGAGCACGCCGACGTGATCGAGCGCGGCCCAAAATGGCACGGCTTCGACTTCGTTCCAGTTCGCGCCGTAGGTCAGCCGCCCGCGATAGACCGCGCGCACCGCGGCGATGATCCGCCGCCAGCGCGCGTCGAATTTCTGCGCGTGGGTGTATTCCAACCCGATGCAAAACAGCGGTGCGCGGCCCTCCTCCGCCAGCCGCGCGAGTGCCACGATCCACCGCTCGTAGTCCGCGAAGAACCGCTCCCACGCAGCATCCGCGGCGAAGTCGATCTCGCCGCGCCAGCGAAACGGCGAGCCCCAGTAGGCGATGTGCGGCACCACCATCGCCGTCATCCCGCGCTCCCGCGCCCAGGCCAGCGGATTCACGATGGACGCCGGGTGTTCCTCCTGCGGCCAGCTTACCTGGCCGTCCGCGGAGATGCGCGCGTACGGGTGAAAGGCGATGGCGTTGGCCCCGAGCCCGCGCAGGTCGTCCATGGTTCGCGCCATTGCGGGATCGCCCCATTCCCAGCCCGAGGTCTGGCACGAGACGATGACGCCGCGCAGCCGTTCCGCCGCCGGCACGGTCACAGGTCGCGGCGCGTTTTGCCGCCACGCGATCCAGCCCAGCCCGAGCAGGGCGGGGGACGTGGCGAGGAGAAAGGCGCGGCGGGAAACGGACGGCACGCGCGCACCATGCCACCGGATGCCGCGCGCGCAACGGAGGCCGGGATTGCTTTCGCGAAGCGGGCCCGTAAAGTCCGCGCCCATGTCCTGCGCCAAAATCGACCCCGCCCTGCACCTGGCGAAAAAGCCTGACTGGATCAAGGTGCGGCTGCCGTCGAACCCCGTCTTTTTTTCCACCAAGGCGCTCATCTCCGACCTGCGTCTGCACACGGTCTGCGAGGAGGCGCAGTGCCCGAACCGCTGGGAATGCTGGAGCGCGGGCACGGCCACTTTCATGATCGCCGGCGAGCGCTGCACGCGGGCCTGCGGCTTCTGCGCGGTCACGACGGCGAAGCCTTTCGCGCTGGAAGCCGACGAGCCGGAGCGCGTGGCGCAGGCGGTCACGCGGATGCGGCTGAAGCATGTCGTCGTCACCGCAGTGGCGCGCGATGATTTGCGCGACGGCGGCGCGGCGCACTTTGCGCAGACCATCGAGGCGATCCGCGCCGCGCAGCCGGACATCACCATCGAAGTGCTCACGCCCGACTTCCACGCCAAGGACGAATGTCTGCGCATGGTCGCGGCAGCCCGCCCGCACATTTTCAATCACAACGTCGAGACGGTGGAGCGGCTCACCCCGCTGGTGCGCTCGCGGGCGAAGTATCGCCTCTCGCTCGCCGTGCTGCGGCGGATGAAGGAAATCGCGCCCGACATCGTGACGAAGAGCGGCATCATGCTCGGGCTCGGCGAGACCGAGCCGGAGCTTTTCCAAACGATGGACGACCTGCGCGAAGCCGGCGTGCAGGTGCTCACGATGGGCCAGTATCTGCGCCCCACCGCGCAGCATCTGCCGGTGCTCGAATACGTGCATCCCGACACCTTCGCTTTCTACAAGGAGATCGCAGAGCAGAAGGGCTTCGAGCACGTCGCGAGCGGGCCGCTGGTGCGGTCGAGCTATCACGCGGCGGATTTCCAGCCGGCTAAGGTGAAAGGTGTCAGTGCCGATTAACCGCACCAACGTCGCCGCGCTGATCCCTTGCTATTTTGAGGCGCAGCGCATCCGCGACGTGGCGGCGCGCGCGCACGCACAGCTCGACACTGTGCTGGTGGTCGATGACGGCTCGACCGACGGCACCGAGAGCGAAGCGCGCGCGGCGGGTGTGGAGGTCATCCGGCACGCGGTCAATCAGGGCAAAGGTGCCGCGATCAAAACCGGGTTGCGCGAACTGAGTGCGCGGGCGGGGATCGAGTACGCGCTGATCCTCGATGGCGACGGCCAGCATTTGCCCGAGGAGATCCCGCTTTTCCTTGCCGCCGCCGAGCGCAGCCACGCGCCGATGCTCGTCGGCACGCGCATGAACGACACGCGCACGATGCCCTTCGTCCGGCGCATGACGAACCGCTTCATGTCGTGGCAAATCGGCCGCGTCTGCGGGCAGCCGGTGCCGGATTCGCAGTGCGGATTCCGCATGATCCACCGCGACCTCGCGCCCGCGCTGGCGGCGATCGAGACGGTGAAATTCGACTACGAAACCGAGATGCTCGTCGTCGCCTCGCGCCGCGGCTGCAAGATCGAGGCGGTGCCCGTGAGCACGATCTACGGCGACGAGAAGAGCAAGATCCACCCGGTGCGGGACACGTTGCGCTTTTACAAAATGATGGCGCGCTTCAAACGCGAGCGGACGTAGGCAGGTGAACGGCGGGCGGTAGGGCGGGCGCTCCGCCTGCCCGTGGAGCGGGAGGCCGTCTGCTCCCTTGGCAG
>JANXWQ010000504.1 GCA_025351065.1 Chthoniobacter sp.
TGAGCATGTACGATGTCGTGAATTTCGGTGCGGGCGGGCTGACGGAATCGATCGGCGAACTGACCGGCGATGCGGCGAGTTTTCTCGGCGGTGGTCCGGTGGCCGGGCGCTTCCTGACCTGGAGTGTGGGCGGGGCCAATACCAACGCCCAGTTTGACGGCAAGATCTGGGAAAGCGGCGGGGCTGGGCCCGGCGCGGTGGCAATTACGAAGGTGGGCACGCAAACCTGGACACTGACCGGCAGCAATACTTACTCCGGCCTGACCACGGTCAGCAACGGCACGCTGCAAATCGGCAACAATGGAACTACCGGAAGTCTGGGAACCGGGGCGGTGATGGACAACGCGACGCTCGTTTTTAACCGCACGGATGCGGTCACTGTCGGCAACGGGATCACTGGTACGGGCAGCCTCGTGCAGCTAGGCGCCGGGTCGGTTACGCTGACGGGAACGGTGAGTGTTGCCAGCGTGCTTTTGCGGCTCGGCACGACGGTGATTGACGGCCTTAACAGTGCGACCGTGACGGCGACGAACTTTCTTAGCGTCGGAAACCAGAGCGGCGACAATGCCACGCTCACGGTGCAGGGCAGCGGCGTACTGATCGTCAACACAGGAGCGGGCGATTTGAATATCAGCGACATTGGCGGAAGCACCGGGGTGCTTAATGTCACCGGCGGCAATGTCATCGCGACCAACCTGTGGGTCGGGAAAAACTTCGATAACAACCTCGTCACCGGCGGCACTGGCACGGTGAACCAAAGCGGCGGCGCGGTGAATGTCACGGGCGCCACGGGCTTGGTTTTCGCGCAGAACACGGCCTCGGTGGGGACTTACAATTTGAGCGGAGGAACGCTCCTCGTGCAAAAGGTCTCCAAGGACATCGGGACGAGCGCCACCTTTAACTTCAACGGCGGCACCTTGCGCGCCACGGCGGCAAACGCGAATTTTATGGGCGGCCTGACCACGGCCAATGTGCAGTTGGGCGGCGTGCTGATTGATGACGGTGGCTTTGCCATCACCATTGCCCAGCCGCTGGTGCATGACGCGGCGCTGGGCGCTACCGCGGACGGTGGGCTGGGCAAGTCGAATACGGGTACGCTGACGCTGACGGGAGCCAACACCTACAACGGCGCGACGACGGTCAGTGCGGGTACCTTGGCCCTGAGCGGTGCGGGCACGCTCGGCACGACTGCCGCCGGCACAACGGTGGCGAGCGGTGCGACACTGGCGCTCAGCGGCGGCATCGCCGTGGGCTCGGAAGCGGTGAGTATCACGGGAACCGGCGTGGGAGGCAATGGAGCCATCCGCAGCACCGCGGGCAGCAACAGCCTGGCCGGTGCCGTGACACTGGCTGGTTCCAGCACCGTTCAGGTTGATGCCGGCAGCCTAACCCTTTCCGGGGCCATTAATGGTGCGGCCAATGCCCTTACCAAAACCGGCGGCGGCATACTTACGATCAGTGGCTCTCAGACCTATGACACGCTCAATGCCAATGCCGGCGTGACCAATGTCAACAGCGCGCTGGGCACGGGCACCTCGACACTGAATGCCAACTCGACGGTGAACATCAGCACCAGCCAGACGCTCGCCGCGCTGAACATCGGGGCCGGCGCGACCGTGACTTTCGGCGACGGGCTGCCTTTTGCCGGCGGGCCGGAAAAATTCGCGGGCCTTGGCGGCGGCGTGGCCGTCGTGCCCGAGCCCGGTTCGGTCGGGCTGCTGCTCGTGGGCGCAGCCGGGCTGCTGGCCCGGCGGCGTCGTGGGTAGGGCCGGAGTGCCCGCATACGGCGACGCCCTTTTCAGTTGCCACGATTCGTCGGTTGCGGCGGCTTTTGGACTTGCCTAAACCGATTCGGCGGAGGATTCGTCTGCCCGCGCTGTCCTGGCGAGCGCCAGCCCGCGTTCGCCGCAGCGTTTCGCAATCCCGAACTCTAGAGCCCCCCTATGAAGACCAAACACATTCTGTCCCGCAGCGTGGCCACGCTGCTCGCCCTTGTCAGCTTCTCTGCGCACGCCGCACAGCAGACGATCACGGCAGGCGGCGATCCGACGCTCAACGCTGGTAGTCCCACGTGGGGCACTGACGCGAACTGGAGCGGGGCAAACGGCGCGCTCAAGCCGACCGCGACCGACAACGCTGTCATCACCTATGCGGGCACTGCTGCCGCTGGCGTGGACATTCGCGGATCGGGCCTGGGCGGGGCCACCACGATTCAGGATTTGAGCTTTGCCGGAGCTGCCACAGGTGCAGTTACTTTGGAAAATAACAGCACGACTACGGCGATGACGCTGACTCTCAATGGCGGGCGCGGCGCTGGCGTACCGTTGATTTCGACCGGTGCCTACGCCGTCACGATTCCGGTGACCGGGGCTGGCACCGCTTTTACTTTGACCGTGAAACTCGCGGCGAGCGGCGAGATCAATGTGGGCGCAGGCGGGCTGACGCTGGGAGCTTTGCTTACGGAAAGCAGCGTGGGCAAAAGCATCACCAAGACCGGCACCGGGCGGCTGACGGTGAGTAACTCGGCCAACGCCTTCACCGGCGGCGCGACGGTCTCGAATGGCATCCTCGAAGTCACCGGCAGTGGCGTGCTCGGCACGGGCGCGATCACGGTCAACGGCGGCACGCTGGAGGTGAACTTTGCCAGCGCGACGCTGACCAATTCGTCGATCACCGTGAACGCCGGCGGGCAGATTGCCACGCGCGGGACGGTGATGATCAACAACTCCATCACGCTCAACGGCGGCACGCTTGCGACGCGAACCACGGACTTGGATAACTACGCCGGTGCGATCAATGTGACGGCCAACTCGTTTGTCGCGCTGAAAAGTTACTCCACCCCGGTCAACTCGCAGAGTATCAACATCAGCGGCCAGCTTACAGGCAGTGGCAGCCTCGACCTTTCCGGCAATAACACGGGCGGCAATGGCGGCGCAACTGGCGGTGGCAAGGCGCTGATCCTGACCAACACCACGAACAGCTACTCCGGCACCTTCAATGTCCTCGCCAGCCAAATCCTGCGCAGCGCGCCGGTGGCGACGGGCAATACGCTCGGCACGGGCACGGTCAATCTGAACGGCGGCACGCTGCAGCTACGTGACAACGGCACCGGCAGCGGCGGCACACTGGCCTACAACAATAATGTGACCGTG
>JANXWQ010000560.1 GCA_025351065.1 Chthoniobacter sp.
ATCCGGCGGGCGCGAACCACCTCGACCGCAAGAAGGACTACTCGCACCCGTACATGACTTCGGACCTCTCGAAGTGCATCAACTGCTCGCGCTGCGTGCGCGCGTGCGACGAGGTGCAGGGGCAGTTCGTGCTCTCCATGCACGGGCGCGGATTCGATGCGCGCATCATCAAGGGGCTCGACACCTCATTCGAGGATTCGCCGTGCGTGTCGTGCGGCGCGTGTTCGCAGGCGTGCCCGACCTCGGCGATTTCGGACACGTTCAAATCGAAAAGCATCGAGGCGACGAAGAAGACGCGCACGATCTGCACGTATTGCGGCGTCGGCTGCAACTTGGAGGTCGCCACGAAAGGGAACGAGATTCTGTCCATCCAGGCGCCGTTCGATGCGGAGGTGAACGCCGCGCACACCTGCTTGAAAGGGCGCTATGCATTCAAATTTTACAATCATCCCGACCGGCTGCGCACGCCGCTCATCCGCACCAACGGGCACTTCGTCGAGGCGACGTGGGACGAGGCTTATGCTCACATCGCGGAAAATTTGAAGCGCATCAAAGCCGAGCACGGCGGCGACGCGGTCGCGGGCATTTCGTCGGCGCGCTGCACGAATGAGGAAAATTACCTCATGCAGAAATTCATCCGTGTCGCGTTCGGCACGAACAACATTGATGCGTGCGCGCGCGTCTGCCATTCGCCGACCGCGTGGGGCATGCAGAAGGCGTTCGGCACCGGCGCGGCGACAAACTCGGTGATCGATCTGCAATCCACGAACTGCATCCTCGTCATCGGCGCAAACCCGACCGAGGGCCATCCGGTCACCGGCGCGAAAATCAAGCAGCGCGCGATGAAGGGCGTGCCGCTCATCATCATAGACCCGCGCGAGATCGAGATCGTGAAGTTTGCGAAGTATCACCTCCAGCTTCGCCCCGGCACGAACGTCGCGCTGCTCGACATGTTCGCATTTTACATCCTCGAAGCCGGGCTGGTGGATCGTGAATTCATCGAGAAACGCTGCGAGAACTGGGCCGAGTTCGAGGCCGGCGTGCGCTCGCTCGATCTCGACGAACTGGAACGCATCCACGGCGTGGATCGCAACCTCGTGCGCGCCGCCGCGCTCGAATACGCAAACGCGGAAAACGCGATGGCCTTCCACGGCCTCGGCGTCACCGAGCACACCCACGGCTCGAAGACCATCATGCTTATCGCCGACCTCGCGATGATGACCGGCAACATCGGCCGGCGCGGCGTGGGTGTGAATCCGTTGCGCGGGCAAAACAACGTGCAGGGCACCGCCGACATGGGCTGCCAGCCGCACCAAGGCGCGGGCTATTTGCAGGTGAACGATCCCGCCGTTCACAAGATGTATGAGCAGTTCTACGGCGCGAAAATGTCCGACCAGATCGGCCTCAAAATCCCGCAGATGTATGACGCGGCGCTCGCGGGAAAATTGAAAGCCATGTGGGTCATGGGCCAGGATCTCGTGCAGACCGATCCGAACACCGAGCACGTGAAGAAAGCGCTCAACTCACTCGAGTTTCTTGTCGTGCAGGAAATCTTCATGAGTGAGACCGCGAAGTTCGCCAACGTCGTGCTGCCCGGCGCATCGTTCTTTGAAAAGAGCGGCACCTTCACCAATGGCGAGCGCCGCGTGCAGCGCGTCAACGAAGTCATCCCGCCGCTCGCCGGCACGAAGACCGACGGCCAGATCGTCGTGGACATCATGAACCGCATGGGCATCCCGCAGCCCGATTACACGCCCGACGGCGTGCTGGCCGAGATCGCGCGCGTCGTCCCCTTTTTCAAAGGCGCCGTGTGGGAAAAACTCGGCGACAACGGCAAGCAGTGGCCCATCACGGAGGGCTGCGTCGGCACCGAAATCCTGCACACCGAGACCTTCAAGCGCGGCCTCGGCAAATTCCATTTCTTCCGCTTCCAGGAATCGCGCGAGATCGTGCAGCACCACGGCGAATTCCCGTTCATCCTCACCACCGGCCGCGTGCTGGAACACTACAACTGCGGCACCATGACCCGCCGCACCGGCAACGCCCGCATCGTCACCGAGGACCTGCTCGCCATCCACCCCACCGACGCCGCGAAGAAGGGCATCGCCGACGGCGACACCGTCCGCGTCTTCTCTGCCCGCGGCGAGGTGCGCATGCATGCCAAGGTCTCCGACGAAGTGAAGCCCGGCATCCTCTACACCACCTTCCACTTCCCCGAACACCTCGTGAACGTCGTCACAAGCAGCGAGTGCGACGAGGACACCATGTGCCCGGAATACAAAGTCGTCGCCGTGGACGTGGAGCGCGTGAGTGCGCCAGTGGAAAAGAAGGCTGCGGTGCCGGAGACGGTCGCCGCGAAGTAAGGCGAAGGAGGTCTTCAGCCCGGCCCTACCAGCCGATGCGCCGGACACCGGGCATCACGTCAAAATGCGCGTCCCGGCTCACCACTTCGACGTTGTGCTGCAACGCCAGCGCACCGATCCAGAGGTCGTGGTAAGGCACTTCCCCGGGCGTCCCGTCGAGCGCGCGCCGCAACGTCGCATAATGCCTCGCGGTCGTCGCATCCGCCGCCAGCACCACGCAGGCATTCTCAACCGACTCCAGCCACGCCTCCAACTCGGTGCGCCGGGTGGATTTCAACAGCCCGTACCGATATTCACCCAGTGCGATCGCGGACAGATACCATGTGCGATCCGGGCGCAAAGCCCTCAAGAGATCCACGTCCCCCTTCGCCCACGCGGAAATGGCGTTGGTGTCCAGGAGCATCGTTCACTTCCGCAGCGTCGGGAACTCCGCCTCGATCTCCGCCTCGATCCGTTCCAGTTCCGCCCGATCAACATTCGGCGGCGGCACCGGCCACGCAGGTTTCCTCAACCGCCGCTTTTCCAGCAAAGCAGCCAGTTTCTCCACCTCGGACACAGGGAGTTTTTCAATGGCGGCTTCGATCTCGGCGAGCGTGCTCATGGCGGGGAAGCTAGCAGCCGCGCTGCGGCATCGCAAGCTGCGCAGTGCGTGGAGGCCCGCATCGTCACCGAGGACGTCCTCGCCATCCACCCCGCCGACGCCGCGCGCAAAGGCATCGCCGACGGCGACATCGTCCGCGTCTTCTCCGCCCGAGGCGAAGTGCGGATGC
>JANXWQ010000562.1 GCA_025351065.1 Chthoniobacter sp.
CAGCGCGCCGCCTGCGTGCAGCGCAATCTCCCCCGGTGCCGCACCAGGCAAAGCAACGATGCTGAATTCATCGAGCACGATTTCGCCGTCCGCGATTTCCTGATCGACCGCGAGCCCAAGTTCCGCAACCGCACCGGCGTGCGCGAGGATGGGGATGGAAAAGCGCCTCCGATATTCCGCCGCGGCGCGGGCGTGGTTGCCATTCGTGAGGATGATCGCGGCGGGCGCGGCGACTTCACAAAGCTCGGCGAGCGCCGCTTTGGCCAAAGGAATCGGGTCGATGAAAATCAGCCCGCGCGCCGTGCGGCGCGCGCAACAGGACAGCTCGACCTTCACCGCCGGATCGTAGGCCTGCCAGAAATACAGGCCGTCGGTGACTTGCTGAAATTCCTCGGCGCGCATGGCTATTCCGCGCCCTCGCCGGGCGCGAACTCCGCGCTGCCGGTGATCTTTCCGTCGGCCAGCAGCCACCGATGCACGGGCGGCCCTTCGCCTTTGCGCAGCGCGCGGTAAAGCTCGGGCGCGTCGCGCTTTTGCAGCACCAGTTCGGCGACGCCTTGCGCGTGGCAGCTCAGGACTTTGAGGTGCCCCTTCCCTTCGCGCGGCTCGCCGATGATGTGGGAGAGCCCGTCGGGCGTGGGCGACGTGGCGCGCGGGCGCTCGAGGACGAGGAAGCTGTAGGGCAGGCTGCGGAGGTCGATGCCCATCTCGCGCCCGAAATCCATCCAGCGCGCATCCTGGAAAATCTGTGACGGCGGGGCGGCGAAGTGGTGGCACCAGTGCGGCGCATTCTTTCCGGTGAGCAGCCCGCATGCGTGCTGATGTGTGCAGGGCGCGACAGCGGCAAACTCACCCAGCAACGCCTCGCGCATTGCGATCAAGCGCCGGCTGTCCACATGCGTTCCGGCTTCGACCCAGATGATTTCGCGCGCCTGCCGCGCGAGATCGAGCAGTTGCGCCAGTTCGCGCGACGGCAGTTCGCTGATGACGTGGCTGAGCACGAGCAGCGTGTCCGGCGGGAGCGTTGCGGCGGCGTGGGTGATGCGCACATTTGGGAAATCCGTGCGCGCTTTTTCCGCCGCGAAGCGCATCGCCAGCGCCGAGCGGTCGTGCAGCGCGAGCGACTCGAACTGCGGCCACTGCGCCAGCACGCGCCGCCCGGCGATGCCGCTCCCGCAACCCCAGTCGAGGACGTGGCGGCTGCGCGGCTGCCAGTCGCGGGCGGTGAGTTCGCGGAGCACGCCGTCCCATTTCCAGCCGATGCGTTCGCCAAACGTGCTGTCGTAAAGCGCGAGATCCTCGGGCAGCCGCCAGTAGTCCTGCGCGCCCCCCGTGCCGGCGAGAAAGCGCTCGCGCATCCGGCGCAGGGCGGTGAGTTCCGGGTGGTTCCAGTATTTGATCACGGGAGTTCGCCGAGAAGTTTCGCCAGCCGCTGCCCGCGGATGCCGTAAAAAGCCAGCAGCTCGCGCAGCCGCTCCCGCAAAGGCTCGGCGGGCAGTGGCTGGGCGCGTTTGTGCGCGGCGATCATCAGGTTTTTGCCCGTATGCTCGGGCGCGATAAACTCGAAGACACTCGCCTTGTAGCCGTGGATTTCCAGCAGCAGCGCGCGGAGGCCGTCGGTCACAATCTCCGCCTCGCGCTCGGTGAGAATGCCGTGGCGCAGCACCTCGCGCAGCACCGGCGGCGGCGTGAGTTGCGCGCGGATTTCCTGGTGGCAGCACGGCGCGGCGAGGATGAGCGACGCACCCGCGCGGATGCCGTGGTGCAGCGCATCGTCCGTGGCCGTGTCGCAGGCGTGCAGCGCGATGAGCAAATCGGCCGCGCCATCTTTCACGGCGAAGTCGCCAATCGCCCCGCGCTCGAAATGCAGCCGCGCGAAACCCGTCTCGCGCGCCACGCGGTTCGTCAGCTCCACCAGCTCGGCGCGCGCCTCGACACCGGTGATGTCCGCGTCCACGCCGCGGTCGCGGAAAAAGGCGGCGGTGGCAAACGTGAGGTAGCCCTTGCCCGCGCCCATATCGAGCACGCGCAATTCGCGCCGCCCGGCGAGCGGCGAGTCGTCCGTGAGATGCCCGAGAATTTCCACGAAACGCTGAATCTGCCGCAGCTTGTCGGCCATGCCGGGCCGCGCCTCGCCCGTGGCCGAGGTCACGCCGAGCGCGCGCAAAAACGGCGCGTGCCCGACCGCCTGCGCCGCGCGTTTTTTCTGATCGTGCTCCGGCGCGGGCGCCACGGCGAAGACCGGGCGGCTCGCCTTCAGCTGGCCCTCTCCGCTCGCGTCGCACTGGAGCTGCCAGTCGCCGGTCGTGGTAAAAAGATGCGCGCGGCCAAACTCCGGGCCGAGCAGTTTGCCGAGCGCCGCGACCACCTCGCCGGGCGGCACATTTTTCGTCACGTCGCGCGTGGCGTAGCGCCAGACAAGCGAAACGTGCGGGCCGTCGCGCAGTTCCACCGGACGCCCGTAGAGATTGCGCAGCCCTTTTTCCGCGCCGCGGTACTCGCTGAGCGTCAGCTTCACGAACGCGCCCGCGCGCAAGCTGGCATCAAGCTTGGCGAGGAATCGGGTGCGCGGGGCGTCGGACATGGGGCGGCGATTCAAAACGAAAGACCGCCGCGGGGGAAGCGGGCATCGCCGTCGGTGCAATGGAATTGCGGGAACCACGGCGTTCCGCATAGGGATAGCGCCAATAATCCACCGCGCGGCTGATTGTCCCCGTGTCGCCCGCACCCCAAAAATCCTCCCATGAAAATCCCGCCCTCGCTCGTCCTCGCCGCGCTCCTGGCCGCCATCGTGCCGCTCCATGCCGAAGAGCTGCGCACCTTCCGTCACCTCCAACTGCACGACCAGTTCTGGAGCGAAGGCGCGAACTTCGGTGACCTCAACCACGACGGCAAATCCGACGCGAGCGACCCCGCGAAGCCGTGGGTTTTTCACGCCATTTCACCGAACAACAAATACGGCAACTTCACGCACGGCATGGGCGTGGGCGACGTGAACGGCGACGGGCGCATGGATCTGATCGAAAAGGACGGCTGGTGGGAGCAGCCCGCATCGCTCGCGGGCGATCCCATTTGGGTGCAGCACAAATGGCCCTTCGGCGGCGGCGGCGCGCAGATGTATGCCTACGACGTGAACGGCGACGGGCTCCCCGACATCATCACCAGCCTTGCCGCGCATGGCTTCGGCCTCGCGTGGTACGAGCAGTATCGCGAGGACGGCGAGAGCAAATTCCGCGAGCACCTCATCATGGGCAAAGAGCCCGCCGAGAATAAATACGGCGTGAAGTTTTCTGAAGTCCACGCCCTCGACCTCGTGGACATGGACGGCGACGGGCTCAAGGACATCGTCACCGGCAAACGCTTCTGGTCGCATGGCCGCGTTGGCGATCCCGACCGCAACGACGCCGCAGTGCTCTACTGGTTCAAGCTCGTGCGCGGCGCGGACAAGACCGTCGATTTCATCCCGTATCTGATCGACGACAACTCCGGCGTCGGCACGCAAGTCGTGGCCGGCGACATCAACGGCGACGGCCTGCCCGACGTGATCGTTGGCAACAAAAAGGGCGCGTTCATCCACTTCCAGGAAAAGAAAACCGTGCCCAAAGAGGAGTGGAAAAAAGCACAGCCGAAGCCGCTCAAAGCGCCCGGCAGCGCGACGGCGAATCCGCCCGCCGCAGACCTGCGTCCAAACTTCGAGCGGTGGCAGCTCGCGCTGCGCAAACAGGGCGCACGCAACACCTGCTCGGTCTTCGCCACCGTCGGCGCGATGGAGTACGCCGTCGCCCGAAACTCTGGCGGCGGCAACGAGCAGACGCTCACCTACACCGCCGCGAAAGAGCGCATGTGCGATCTTTTCTGGGTCGAGTAGCGGCGGCGGCGAATCCGCTTGGCATCGCCCGGCGATCCCGGTCTGGTAGCCCGCTATGGGACACAACAAAGGCAAAGACAACGTCAAAAAAAGCAAAGCGCGCCGCGTAAAAGGCGAGCGTTTGCAGACCGCCAAGAACGCCGCGAAGGCGTCGAAATAGGCAACCGGGGAGCGGCCTCGCACCGGCTGGATTTTCCCTAGGAAAAATCCTGACGGTGAGGGGCGGCCCGCGGTGCGGCCCACAGCGCCGAATCCCAGGACGCGCCCGCCGCCCGCGTGTTCCCTGCCCCGGCGCACTCGTTACTTGCGGGCACGTTTCGCGAAACCTAACCTCCCGTCCCTTTTCCTTATGTCCGACGAACGCAAAACCCTCGAACAGCGCCACCAGATGACCGACCTCGAGCGCCTTCGCCACAGCGCCGCGCATGTGCTGGCCACAGCCATCCTGCGCCTCTGGCCGGAGGCGCAGTTTGCCGCCGGGCCGCCGGTGGAGACGGGCTTTTACTACGATCTCGAAATGCCGCACCGCATCTCGCCGGAGGATTTCCCGAAGATCGAGGAAGAGATGAAAAAAGAGATCAAGGCCAACCACGTCTTCGAGCGCACCGCCGTCTCGCGTGCCGAGGCGCTGGCGCTGGCGGAAAGCGGGCGGCTCGGCGGGCTGGGCGAGCGGCCGGGCAATGTCTCGAAGTTTAAGATCGGCAATTTGCAGGACATCCCGGAGGGCGAGGAAATCTCGCTCTTTCGCAATGGTGACTTCCTCGATCTCTGCGCCGGGCCGCATGTCATGCGCACGGGAAATATCGGCGCGTTCCGGCTCACGCACGTCGCCTCGGCTTATTACAAAGGCGACGAAAAGAACCCGCAACTCC
>JANXWQ010000567.1 GCA_025351065.1 Chthoniobacter sp.
CGCCCCGCAGCCGCGCGCGGTGCTGCGGGTGGTGGAGCCGGAGGATACGGCGCAGACGGTGGACTACGACACCTGGGGCCGCGTGGAGCTGACGACGATGACGAAGGAGTTTTTCATGCCGCGCTTTCTCGAACGCGACGAGGCGCTTCGGAGAAAACCGCGTGCGCCGTACGCGTGGGATGGCGTCGCCGAGGTGCGGCCGTTTGGCGCGATGACGAAGACGATTGTCGAGGGAGTGTATTAGCTACGGGCAAGGGCCGCCTCGCTTTGCGTCCCATCGGGACATTTGATGGTAGCCGTGGGCTTCAGCCCACGGACGAGGTGAAAGCGCAGCTTCGTCGCGTAGCGACGTTTGAGCAGCCTTCAAATGTCGCTACGCGACAGGGCCATCCTCCCCCCGCGAACCGTGGGTTGAAGCCCACGGCTACGATCGTTCGTCCCGATGGGACGACTTAGGCGTCCAGATACCGCCGCAGCTTTTCCCGCAGCTCCGTGCGGGCGCGGAAAAGCACGCTCTTCACCGCGGGCACTGAGAGGTCGAGCACCTCACCGATTTCCTCGTAAGACACATCCTCGTAGCGCCGCAGGATCACCGCCATGCGCTGCGTCTCGGGCAGTTCGTCGATGGCGCGCTGGATGGCGGCCTGCATCTCGTCGTCGAGCAGCGCGGTGTCGGGTGCTTTCACGGTGTGGTCGGGCGCCTGCATCGGGCGGTCGTCGCTGTTCACCGCGTCGAGCGATTGCGCGGGGTGGCGTTTGCGGCGGCGGAGTTCGTTGAAGACGAGGTTGCGCGTGATTTTGAAAAGCCACGTCGTGAACTTCGCCGTGGGCTCGTAGCGCGCCGCGCTTTTCCACACGCGGATGAAGACCTGTTGCGCGATGTCCTCGGCGTCCGAGTCGTCGCCGAGCATCTTTGCCACCGTGCCGATGATGCGGTGCTGGTGGGCTTCGATGAGCGAGCGGAGGGCGTCGGTATCGCCGAGTTTCACCTGGGCCATCCACGCGAGATCCTGTGCCGCGGAATCGGGCTCGGGAGGGCTTGGGGTTTGGCTCATGGAAAAGGGCGGCGGCCATCTGCGGGCGGCATAGGTCGTATAGGTCGCATAGGCCATATCGGATGGCGCGGGCCGCCGCCAGTTTGCAAAAAAGACCTGCTAGCCAAGGGGCCGCGCCACGGGCATGCTGCGCGGCACTTTTCACCCCATGAAACTCCGCTCCCTCCTGCTGCCCCTGCTCTGTGCCTGCGCGTCCGCTTTCGCCCAGCAAACCCCGGCTCCGAAGTTCTCCGGCTTCGCCCCGCACGACGGCGCGCAGGCGGCGGGCGGAAACCTGATCCCTAACTGGAATTTTTCCGACCCGGTGCCGCTGAAATTTTACCGCTACGATTTTCCATACCAAGGAGCTTACGCGAATAACAAGGGCTACATCAGCCAGGTCGAGTATGAGGGGAAAAAATGCGCGCAGATCAGCCTGCCGCCGGGCATCGCGGGCAATGAGGGCGGCAAGGTCGAGACGGCGCTGGTGCCGGCGATTGGCGGCGCGACCTACCGGGTGGAGGTGTCGGGGGCGATGACGAACTTTTTCGCGAAGGTCCACGTCGAGGTCTATGCCGAAGACCCGCGCGATGAACTCACGCGCAAGGACACGGAGGCCAAAGGGCCGAACATCTCGATTATGCGCATCCCCGAGGGCGACGGGCACAAGCCGCTGGTCGTCATCTTTCGCGCGCAACTGCCCGACCCGCAGGGCGGGGGAAAATGGAGCAAGGTCGAGCGGGAGTTCGCGGTTCCGCCCGGCGGCATCATCGCCGGCAAGCCGGTGAAGCCGGTGCTGATGGCGATCAAAGCCTTCACCGGCGGCGCGACGCCTGATGCCGGCAAAACCTATTTCACGGATTTCAAACTGACGAAGGTCAAAGACCCCGCGCCGGGCTCCGGGGTGCGGGTCATCAAGTAGCCAAGTGGCCTCCGCCTAATTTCCCGCTCGTCAGATGCTCTCTGAAATGTAACTTCCACACCCTATGGCTCTCTCCTCACAAATCGTCCATCAACGCCTGCGCGCCACGGCGCAGAAATTCCGCTGGTCCCGCAGCGCGCGGTTCCTGATTTCAGGGGCTGCTTTGTCGCTGCTGTTTCTGGTGCTTTTTCTGACGTTTGACGCGTGGCTGCATTTCGGGGCCGCGGGGCGTTGGACGGGTTTCGCGCTGACCGTGTCGGCGCTGGTTGGCGGCACCGCGCTGGCGGTGCAGTCGTTTCGGCCCAAGGTTTCGGATGCGAGCATGGCGCGGCGGATTGAAAAATCGAGCGGGGTGAAAGGCAACGTGCTGATCAATGCCGTGCAGTTTGACGGATCGCTGGAGGCGGGCTCGCCGCTGCGGGCCGCGCTGTTCAATGAGATGGTCGATCCGTTTCCGGGTGTGCAGTGGGATCGCGTGTTCGATTTGAAATTGCTCAAGCAACTGGGCATCGGGCTGGCCGCGGTGTGCGTGATTCTTTTCGGCTGGGCGATGCTGAAGCCCAATTATTTCGCCAACTCGGCGGCGCGGATTTTTCTCCCGGCGAGCAACATCGCGCCGCTCACGCGGACGAAGATCGAGGGCATCGTGCCCGGCACCGCGACGGTGGTGCATGGCCGCGAGGTGGCGCTGACGGCGATGCTCGGCGGTGAGGTGCCAAAGACGGCATGGGTGCATTTTCGCGAAGCAGGATCGAGCTGGCAAAAGGTGCTGATGGATCGCGAGGCGGGGCAGACGGGGGTGAACTTCAAGTGGAAGGAAATGCGCTCGGCGATGGATTATTACATCGAGGCGGGCGACGCGACGACCTCGACCTACCACCTCGACGTGCGGCCCAAGACGGCGATCAAGTCGCGCTCGGCGGAGATCGAACCGCCCGCCTACACCGGCTTGCCGAAGGCGCAGATCAAGGATTTGAGCATGCTGCAAAATGTCATCCCTGGCTCGGTGGTGACGATGGGGTTGGAGTTCAACAACGATGTGGCCGAGCTAAAAGTGACCGACGAGAAGGGCGAGGCGCTGGCGACGGAAAAGGCGGGTGCGGGCTGGAAAATCAACTCGACGATCACAACCAGCCGCTCGCTGAAGCTGGAGTATCGCGACGCGGCAGGGATAGCGGACACGGGCGCGATGCAGGTCGCGGTGAAGTCCGACGAACCGCCGAAAGTAGCGATTGCTGATCCGGCGGAAGGCAAAGACCTCGTGGCGACGAAGGCCGCGAAGCTGACGGTGAAGTTTTCGGCGACAGACAATTTCGGGCTCGGCTCGGTGGCGATCTACCAGACCATCGACAACAAGGACGACGGCAAGCTGGTGCAGGAATTCGCCGCGGCGAAGAACCAGAAGACCTACGAGGCGACGGCGGAAATCCCGCTCGCGGCGTTCGCGGGCGATGAGGATCGCGTGACCTTCCGCATCGTGGCGAAAGACTTGAACGACGTGAGCGGTCCGGGCGTGACGATGTCGCGTCCGATCATCGTGACGCTGAAATCCGCGGACAAGCTGGAGAAGCAGGTGAACGAAGCCGTTTCCAAACTCACCAAGGGGCTCGAAGCACTCATCAAACTGCAAGCGCAGAATCTCGACGAGACGCGTTCGGCCAGCATCCGCAAGGACGCGAACCCGCTCACCGCCTTGATCGAGCGGCAGTTGGCGGTGGCTGATGGGGCGAAAATGCTGGTCGCTTCCGCCGACGTGATCGCGCCGGATGTGCGCAACGATCTGCGCTCGATGCTGGCGAAAGAAATGACGCTGGCCGTCGTGGCGCTGCGCAATGCGGGCGGGGTGGCGGATGCCTCGCGCTCCAAGTTCATGGCGACGGCGATTGCCAATGAAGCGGTCATTTTGGCCCGACTCCAAGGCGCACCCGCCGCCGCCGAGGAAGACGCGAAGCGCGGTGAAATCGCCGACCTGATTTCGGGCGTCGAGGATTTGCTCAAGCAGCAACGCAACCTGCACAAGGAAACCGGCACCGCCACGGAAGCCGCGGCGGCGAAGCTCGGCGAGCGCCAGGACAAGCTTGCCGACAAAGCGGTGGCGGTGCGCAAGAGCATCGACACGGACAGCAAGAACGCGTCGGTGGGCGACGTAGATTTCCGCAAAAGGCTGACGAAAGTCGCGGCGATGTTTGGCGAACTGAAAGTGTATGAGGAAATGCTGTCCGCCGCGGATCAACTCCAAGGCAAGAAAGTGCAGCCCGCAGCGGCGACGCAGCTCCATGTGGTCGGCAGCCTCGCGAAGATGGTGGAACTGCTCAACCAGTGGCAGCTCGCGGAGGCCGGGGAGAAGGCCGACGAACTTAAGAAGACTGTGGAGGAGATGAAGCAGAAGCTCGACAAGCTGGCACAGATTCAGCGCGAGATCGTGGAGAAGACCAAGGACATGGCGCGCAAGGATGACTTCCGCAAAGAGGACATCGCTACTTCGGGCGAGATCAAGGATCAGAAGGATTTGATCAAGGAAGTCGTCGAGAAAATGACCACGGATTTGCAGGCGCTGCCCGACCTGACGCCGGGCAATGAGATGCGCGCTGAGTTGGTGAGCATCATCGAGGACGTGGAGCAGACCGACGCGGAGGACGCCGCGAAGGGCAAGCTCAAGCCGACCGAAATCGCGGTACAGAAAGAGCAGAGCCTGCTCGACGGCATCGAGGCGGCGAAGAAGCTGTCCGCGGACTTGGAAATGTGGCTGCCGAAGAAGTCCGACACGATCAAATGGGCGCTCGAAAATTTCGACAAGACCGAGATGCCGGCGATCCCGAATGTGCCGCTGATGGACGCGACCGAGGACATCGTGGGCGAACTGCAAAAGAAGCAGGAGGACATTCAGGAAGACGTGCAGGACCCGAACTCGAACCAGCTTTTCGCGCAGAATCCGGCGAACGGCTGGGACATCATGGACGGGCCGATGGGCAGCTTCGGCGCGCAGGGCAAGTCGGGCAACCAGGCTCCGAATCACAACGAGCAGACGGGCCGCAGCTCCGGCGGACGCGAAGGCGAAAGCAACGGCGAGATGGCCGGCGACACAGCCAGCAATCTCGAAGGCGACACGCCCGAAGCGCGCCGCACCAAAGACCCGCTCCAGCAGGGCCAGGTGAAAGACGACGGCGGCATCGGCAAGACCCGCGCGACCGGCGGCGGCAAGGCCGGTGGTTTCAGCGACCGGCAGGGCATGGAAGGCAACGCGCCGCTCCGCGCGACCAAAGCGCCGAAGACCGAAGTGCAAAACGCCGCCGCGGTCCAGCAGGCGCTCCTTGCTGAAAAGACCGCGAAGACTGTGGCACAGGCCAGCCTGCTCTACATCCACAGCGACGGGCTGAGCCAGGTCGCGAAGCTCATGGATGAATCCGCGACCGCGATGAAGGAAGGCCGCATGAAGGACGCGCAAAGCCTGCACCAGAAAATCATTGGCCGGCTTAAGGACATCAAGAGCGGCGTGAACTCCGGCGAAGTCGTGAGCTTTTCCTCGCAGGACGGCGCGCGCACCACGGACAAGCAGTTGCTCGGCGGCAGCGAAGGCGAGGCCCCGGCGCAATACAAGGATCAGGTGTCGGAATATTTCCGCTCGCTCGTTGAGGAGAAATGATTCGGCTTGGCGCAGGTAGGGACGGCACTCCGTGCCGTCCGCCGGGCGAGCGCAGCGAGGGGGAGGGCGCGGCAGTTGCCGTGCG
>JANXWQ010000575.1 GCA_025351065.1 Chthoniobacter sp.
TGCGACTCGCTCTGGCGGATGAACTCGCTCATCGCGATGTCCGAATCCAGCCGCGCGATGCGCATGATGCTGCGGTTGTACTCGACGCCCGCGCCTTTGAAAATCGGCTGCACGATGGACAGCGCGAGCTGGCCTTTGGACTGCGCGTTCGGGGTGAAATAGATCGAGTTGTTCGCGGTCTGCGAGAGATCCTGGGTGAGGGAGACTTCCGTCCCGGTGACGAATTTCTTTTTCAGCCCGGCCTCGAAGGACCACGCGTCCTGCTTGAAGCGGGTCGCGCCGCCGGTGGTCAGGGTGTTGCCGACGGGATCGTTGAGGTGGTCGAATTTTCCCTGGAGAAAAGCGTTGGTGTCGAACGCCCCCTTAGCCTCCTGGATGCCGGTCTCGCGGATGAGCGGCAGGTCGCTGAAGACGCGAATCTGCTTCGAGTTGCGGATGGTGCGCAGGTAGAGGTCCTCGATCGTGATGCCCTTGCCCCGGCTGTCGCCGATGGAATTTTTCTCACCGCGAATCCACCACGGCGAAAAGTCGGACGGGATGCTGGCTTCGGTGCTTTTGGCAAAGGTTTTCACGCCGCGTCCGAAGTGCGCGGCCTCCGCCTTGTAGCCGTCGAGAAGCGTCTGCTCGGCGGCATCGGGGATGAGCGGTTGCGGGCCGTCGTCGGCCAAAAGCGGGGTGAGAGTAGCAAGGCAGAGGCCGAGCAGGATGGGTGTGGTTTTGAATGGGTGATGGGATTTCATTTGGCGGGTGCTGGCCCATGCCGCGGCATGGCGAATGGCGGAAATGAGAGTCGCAGGTGCCATGCCAAGGAGGGGTGCGGCGTGGGGTCGCGGGGATTTTAACTGGCACTGCCTGAGAAAAATGGCCTCGGAATGAATTTTGGACCGGCTGGGCGGGCATCCTGCTTATCAATATTTTTTTCAACACTGCGAACCGGCTCCCACCGACCGCACCAAGCCAAACATCCCACTCATGCCACGCCGCCCTCGCTCCCGCCGTCGTCCGCTCCAACTCGAAACCCTCGAAGACCGCATCCTGTGCAGCGCCAGCGTGCCGGTCGATCCGGCCCTCGATCCGCAGCACGCCGCACCCGCCGCCGCCGAGGCCCTTGCGCCCGCACCCGCCGCCGCACCCGCTGCCACCGCACCCGCTGCCACCGCCGCCGCGCCCACCGCCACCGTGGGGACGCCCTTGGATCCCACGCAGCTCACCGACGCGCAGCGCGCGGCGCTGGCGAGCGTGGTGAAGGATACGACGAGCACGATCTACTTTCAGGAAAACGTCGGCCAGTTTGCCGAAGGCGTGCGCTACGGCTTCAAGACGCAGTTTGGCGCGATGCTGGTCTATGACGACCACATCAGCATCGTCGCGAACCAGACCGATCCGACCACCGGCGCGGTCGGGCTGCACACGGTCAATCTCAGTTTCACCGGCGCGAACCCGTGGCAGATCGTGCCCGGTGGCGCGTCGGGTGTGCTCGGCAATTACGAGCAGGCGGACGGCACGATGCTCACGCCGCACCTCTTCAATGAAATAACGCTGCGCAATGTGTACAACGGCGTCGATCTCCGGCTCTACTCCGCGGATCAGGGCGTGCTCGAGTTTGACTGGTTGGTGGCAAAGGCGCAGGACTACGAAAAAATCCGCCTCAATTTCACCGGGCAGGACGGGCTCATTTTCAACGCCGACGGCTCCGCCACGCTCGACCTGCGCTATCAGGATCTCACGCTGAAACTGCCGGAGGTCTATCAGCTCATCGGCGGGCAGAAGCAACTCCTCGGTGCGTCGATGGTGGCTGGCGACCAGCCCGGCGAGATGCGTTACGCGTTGAGCGGAAACATCGTGGCCGATCAGCCGCTGGTCATTGATCCGAACGTAGCGTGGTCCACTTACTTCGATCTCAATGACACGAGCGCGACGGGTTTTGACTCTTACCTTTTCGCCATCAATGCGAACTCCAACGGGGTGTATGCGTTCGGCTGGGTGAAGGAGATCATCACCAATGCGTCGTACGGCGCGGCCGGGAGTGTGAACCAATACATGCAGGTGGACGCGGGCTTCGCCGAGGGTACCGCGGCGAAGCAGGCCTACATTTATCGTTTCGACACCGCGGGCCTGAACATCACCGCGTGGACGGGCACTGGGATCACGAACGCCGACACCGGCGTGACCAATCAAAAGCTCAACGGCGGC
>JANXWQ010000619.1 GCA_025351065.1 Chthoniobacter sp.
ACGGACGCGGGCGGTGATGGTCTCGCCAGGATGGATCGTGAATTCGACCGGCTTGCCCGCTTCGGCGTCGCCGGCCGCGGGCAGGATTTCCACGGTGAGCTTGGGTTTTTCGGCGAGCTGGATTTTGCCGAGGTCGCCGAGGTCTTGGGTGATTTCCTTTCCGCCGACCGGCGTGGTGGCGGTGATTTTCACGGCCTTGCTGGCGGCTTCGTCGGGGGCCGCGGCATCGGCAGCGGCGCGGAGCACGCCGAGCGCGTTGCTTTGGCCCGGCTCGACGATGATGGGCGTGGTCGCGGTGAAGCCGGGCGGAAGATTTGCGAGGTCCACGCGGATCGGACCGTCGAGGCCCTCGCTGCGCACGATCGTGATGGAAATCTCGCGCCCGCTGCCGGGGCTGACCTTCGGGTCCTTACCGCCGACGCTCGCGGTGAACGAGGGCTGCGGCGGGCGGAGTGTGAGCGTGTAGTGGTGATCTTTTTCGCCGCCGAAACCGCGCACGTCGGTCAGGCGCGCGATGTAGTCGCCGTCGCGCGGCGCTTTGAAAATGAGCAGCGAATCGCTGCCGCTGCGGCGGTTTGGCTCGTCGTCGTTTTCGTAATTGAGGTGAAAGACGGGCAGGCCGTTCGGCAGCGGCTCGCTGCCCGGCGGGAGCGGCTGGACGAGGTAGCAAAACTCGCCGAGCGGATGCGCGTTCGCCGTGGTTTGGAAATACGTGTGGCGGCTGCCGGTGCCGGGATAGACGCGGAAGCCGCTGTCCGGCCCGCGCGGATAGCGCCAGAGTTTGACGACTTCGCCGTTGCAGTAGAGCCAGTCGTTCAGCTCCATCTCGCGCCAGTTTTGCAGCCGGAAATCGTCGGAGTCCGTTGAGTCCTTGCCGCGGAAAGTCAGCCACGAATCTTTCACCGCCTGCAGCACGACCTGCTCGACGGGCTGGCCGTCGGGCGTGAGGACTTCGATGCGCGAATCGATCTTCGAGCCCGCGCTCTCGGCGTCCACGTCGAGCACGATTTCCTGGCCGGCGGTGGCGTGAAAGCGGAAGCAATCCACGTCGCCGGGCGTGCCGAGCGTGCCTTTGATTTTCACGGGAAAAGGAAACGCGGTGACGGCCTGCGCGGGCGTGTTGTTCGGCTCGGTCTCGTAGGTTTCCACGGTCGCGGCGGCGACGGTAGGCGCGGTGTTTTCCGCCGTGACCTTCGCGACGGCGGCGGTTTTTTCCGGCGGAATGACGAGCGACTCGGTGGTGCCGTTCATGCGCGCGACGAGGAAGCGGTCGCTCGCCGGCTGTGCCGCGAGCACGGGCGCGGCGGCGGGCTGCGCGGGCCACGCGTGCCGCTCTACGAGGTCGGGCAGCGACCACACTTTCAGCGTGCGGTCGGCGGCGCTGGAGAGCAGCGACTTTCCATCGGCGGCGAGCGCCAGCCCGCTCACTGCGCTGTCGTGGGCGAAGCGCGCGAGGAGCAGCGGATTGAGCGCGGGTTTTTCCCGCGAGACGAAGCGCCAGATGTGGATGCGCTTGTCCGCGCCGGCGGAGATGATGTGCCCGCCGTCGGGCGTGAAAAGTACGGCGGTTTGCTCGCCGAGCGGCTGGTTGAGCGTGTCGAGGCGCTCGCCGTCGGCCACGCGCCAGAGCTTCACCGTCGAGTCGGCGCTGGCGGAGGCGAGCACCTTGCCCGACGGGTCGAAGGCGAGGTCGAAGATGGCGCCTTTATGCACGTCGATGGAGCGCACGAGTTTGGCGTCGGCGGTTTGCCAGAGGCGGATGATGCGGTCGTAGCCCGCGGTGGCGACGAGGGTGCCGTCGGGCGAAAACTCCGCGTCGTAGAGCGTGTCGCGCGCGGCGGCAAATTCGCGTACGAGTTTGCCGTCGGCGGTGCTCCAGAGCTGCGCCGTGCCGCTCAGTCCCACGATGCCAGTGGCCGCGAGCAGATGCGCGCCGTCGGGTGAGAAATGCACGGCGTTCACCTTGCCGGGAAAACCGGTGAGGCGATGGAGCACGGCGTTGTCGGCGGCGTTGCGAAGCTCAACCGCGCCGCCCTGCGCGAGGGCGAGCATCTTGCCATCTGCCGAATACGCCGCCGCCGTCACCGGCCGCTTGCTGCCGGCGACCGGCGCGGTTTTCGGGACGGTCAGCGATTTGAAAAGCGAGACGTCATTCGCCGGGCCGGGCGCACCGGCGGCGATCCAAGATTTGAGCGTCGCGAGTTCCTCGGGCGGAAGCTGCGGTTCGTCTTTCGGTGGCATCTTCTGCTTCCCCGCGCGCTCGATGAGGCGCAGCAGCAGCGGGCCTTTTTCTCCGGCCTTCAGCGGGTCGCCTTTCTCGCCGCCCGTCCGCAGCGCGGCGAAAGTTTCCATGCTGAAATCCCCCTCGAGGTCGGTGTCGTTGTGGCACCCCGCGCAATACGTCCGCAGGATCGGTGCGATGCGCTGCTCGTAGTTTTGCGCGGCGGCGGTGGAGAGCAGCGCGGCGGTGAAAAGGATGACGGCTTTCATGGCGGCTCAGTGTTGAAAAAGAAACTCGCGGCTTGTGAGCAGGGACCAGAACAGATCCTCGATGGCCGGGCGCTTTTCCTCCGCTGGCGCGGCGTCGAGGACGGCGAGCAGCGATTGTTTTTCCTGCGCGCTGGCGGGGCGGGAGAAGACGAGGGCGCAGGCTTCGTCCACGATTTCGGCGTTGGAAAGATTGCGCGCGAGGAGCAGGGCGGCGCGGCTGTCTTTCGCGGCGAGCTTGTCGTTGAGCGTGCTGCCATTCGAGAGGTTCAGCACCTGCACGAGACTCGGCTGCGCGGAGCGCCCGCACTCGCAGGTGATGTCGCGCGCGTTGCGGCCAAAGGTTTTCAGGAAGTAACTTTTCACCGCGCTGTCGGCGAGCTGGAGGCTGCGCGTGCCGGGCTTGTAGGCGTCGGTCTTTTCCACGGAGCCGTCGTTGAGCGCGATTTCGTTGAAGATGTCCGGCACCGCGGTGATGTCGGCGATGGCGTCGGCGAGCACCTCGGCCATGAGTCGGCGGGGATAGAAGTGGCTGTAGTGGCGGCGGTCCTCGGCGTTTTCCGGCAGCGCCTGGCTGCTGCGGCGGTAGGTGTGCGAAGTGAGGATCGCGCGCATCAGCGAGCGCAAGTCGTAGCGGTTTTCGCGCAGGTGCGCGGCGAGCGCGGAGAGGAGTTTTTCGTTGCTCGCGGGATTGGTCACGCGCAGGTCGTCCACGCTTTCGACGAGGCCCACGCCCATGAAGTTCGCCCACACGCGGTTCGCCATGGCACGGGCGAAATACGGGTTCTCCGGCGCGGTGAGCCACGCGGCGAGCACGGCGCGGCGGTCGCCCGGCTCGGCAGCGGGAATGGCGGGCGCGTCGAGCGGGGCGGGCGGCTGCGGGCGGCCGGTGCGCGGCTGCGTGAGGTCGCCGGCGTCGAGCGCGAAAAGCGTGCGCACACCGTCGCCGCTGCGGGCGTCGCCGCCCCAGCCTTTCGCACGGACGCGGGCGAACAGATTCGCGAACGCGTAGTACTGGTCGTTCGTCCATTTTTCGAGCGGGTGGTTGTGGCATTTCGCGCAGCCGATGGAGAGCGAGAGAAAGACCTGGCTCACGTTCTCCGCCATGCCTTCCGGGTCCTGATGCACGGCGAAAAAATTCGTCGCGCCGTTGTCGATGGACGAGCCCGTGGCGGTGACGACGCGGCGCGCGATTTCATCCCACGGCGTGTTTTCCGCGACCCGCTGGCGAATCCAATCGGCATACGCTTTCACCGCCGGCGGCCGCAGCTTCGAGCTGGTCACAAGCAGCATGTCGGAAATTTTGTAGGTCCAGAAATCCACGAACTCCGGCCGCTGCATCAGCCGCTCGGCGAGCTGCGCGTGCTTGTCCGCCGCGGGGTCGGCGGTGAAAGCGCGCGCCTCGTCCGGCGTCGGCAGCCGCCCGATGGTGTCGAGATACGCGCGGCGCACAAACGTCGCGTCGTCCGCGGCGGGCGACGGCTTGAGCTTCAGCCGCTGGAGCTGCGCGAGTACGAGGTCGTCGATGAAGCCCGCGCGCGGCGCGTTCGCAAACACGTCGGCGGGCACGTCGTTCGTCCACGGCGCGGTGACGCGCGCCACCACCACGAGGGAAGAAAACCACGCCGTCACCGCGCCCTGGCCCGCGCCGAGGACGCTCACTTTTCCCTCCGGCGTCACCGTCGCCACGGTCTCGTCGGCGGAGGTGAATTTCGCCCAGCG
>JANXWQ010000524.1 GCA_025351065.1 Chthoniobacter sp.
CCGGTCCGACGCGCGCACGCTCCCAGGCCCCAGATTCCGTGCAGGCGCGAAAGCGAATTAGCGGCCTTCGTATCCTGTGTGGCATCGATCAAAATCCGTGCTGCTGCGACGTATGTTTCCGGTCTGGCAGCGCGGCCTGCCAATTCAAACTGCGCCGCCTGCCGCACCCGCATATCGGCATGCCCGAGAAGCTTGGCCAGTTCCTCGTTCGGCCGTTTCGCCATCCCGTCGCGGATCAAAGTCTCCGTCTCTTTTTGCAGCGCCACGTTCGCCGCCGGGTCGCTGAATTTGTAGATGCGCCCCTTCCCCACCCCGCCCCAGCTCGAGACCCAGTCGAGCACGTAGAGCGAGCCGTCGTTGCCGAATTCCACATCCGTCGTGAGGATGCCTTTCACCCAGTCGCGATGCGTCGCTTTGAAGAACGCGCCCTGCGGCTCGACGCCGATTTCATGCACCACGCTGGCGCTCGCACCGCCGCGGAAATCGCTGAGGAAAAACTTGCCTTTGTATTTGTCCGAGAGGCCGGTGCCGGGGTTGTAGGTCAGCCCGCTCGGCCCGTCGGAAATGTTCGCAATGCACGGGATGATGTAGCGCACAGCCGCCGCGATTTTTTCATCCCACGGACGCTCGCGCATCCACGGGCCGCGGTCGGCGAGGTATTGAAAAGCCATGCGCCAGCCGCAGTCTCCGCCCTCGACGAGGTAGGTGAAGCGCGCCTTGTCACCCGCGTCGGAGTTGTTGTCGCCGGTGAAAAGATTGCCGTGCTCGTCAAAGGCCAGCTCCTCGGGATTGCGCACGCCGGTGGTGAAAATCTCGAAGCCCGTGCCGTCGGGATTGCAGCGCATGATCGAGCCGGACTCGGTCTGCGCGAGCTGCGTGCCTTCCTTCGTCTTCACATTGATGGCGCGGTCGCCAATCGAAAAATACAGCTTTCCATCCGGGCCGAAACGCAGCCCGTGCATGTCGTGCCCGCGCAGTGCGAAATGAATGCCAAAGCCGGTCAGCAGCTTTTCCTTCACGTCGGCCACGCCGTCGTCATTCTTGTCCGCGAAGTGCCAGAGCGTCGGGATGCAGGTGTACCAAACCTCCCCGCCGCGCGCGATGAGCCCCGAGCCCGTGCCATCCGCCGCATCGTGAAAGCCGTCGGCGAAAATCGTCACCTTGTTCGCCACGCCACTGCCCGTGGTGTCCTCCACGCGGCGGATGCGCTCCTCATACTTCTCAAACTTCTCCGCGAATTTCGCCGCATCCGGGAGGTGCTTGTGCATGTAAGCCAGCCGCTCCTCGACCGTGTGCGCGGCGATGTCCTCGTCCAGCCACTCCGCGTGCCCGCGATCATCCTCGATCCCCTTTTCCTGCCGGAAAGTTTCGCCCACATACCAGCGCCCTTTTTCGTCCTGCGTGAAAGTCACCGGATTGCCCAGGAGCGGCTCCGCGGCCCACAGCGTGCAGGTCAGCCCGGCGTCAAACTTGAAGGTCTTGATCGCATTCTGCCCCTCCTCCGAAGCCCCGACCACGACCGACGCGGAAGCCCCCGAGCCGTGCCCCTCCTCCGCCGCGGACAGCGGGCCGGCGAGCATGGGCAAAAGCGCGAGCGTAGAAATGACGGGCAGGATTTTCATAGGTGGAGAGAGGCGGGGACGGACGAAAGGACGGACACGAAAGCAGTGCCCGCCATACGACGCAAGCACCGGCGCGGTTGCCACCCGCCGGGCGGCACGCCACATTGCGCGCCATGTTTCGCAAAACCCTTTTCGTCAATCCGCCGTCGTGGCAGGGCTTCGATGGCGGCGCGGGTTCGCGGTATCAGGCGAAGCGGGAGGTGCGCTCGTTTTGGTACCCGACGTGGCTCGCGCAGCCGGCGGCGCTGATCGAGGGTTCGCGGCTGGTTGACGCGCCGCCGGATGACCTGACGCGCGCCGATGTTTTGAAAATCGCGCGCGATTACGAGGTCGTGGTCATCCACACGAGCGCGCCGACTTTGCGCGGCGACGGCGAGCTGGCGGAGGCGCTGAAATCGCAGAACCACGATGTGACCGTGGGGCTCGTCGGCGCGCATGCGGCGGTGCTGCCGGACGAGACGCTGGCGGTGAGTGAGGCCGTGGATTTTGTGGGGCGAAAGGAGTTCGACTTTACCTGCCGCGACGTGGCGCTCGGCTTGCCACTCGCGAGCATCGACGGGCTCTCGTTTCGCGCGGAGGGCAAGGTCACGCACAATGCCGAGCGCGCGGT
>JANXWQ010000044.1 GCA_025351065.1 Chthoniobacter sp.
GTACGCGCCGGCCGCGTTCGTCACGGTGCTGGTGCTAACGGCGTTGCCGAGTTCGTCGGTGCCGGTGAGCGTGACGGTCACGCCGCTGATCGCAGTTTCACCCGCACCGAGCTGGATGCCGTCGTTGTTCAGGTCACGGAAGACTATGCCCGCGAGGGAACTCGGTGACAGCTCGCCGAAGTTGTAGGCCGTCGCAGCGGTGTTCGCGGCGAGCGTGATCGCGCTGATCACGTCGCTCGGCGGATTGTTCACCGTCGTGCCGCCAGACGTGCCGGCGGTGTTTTTCCCGTCGAGGAATCCGCCGGGCTGCGTCTCGGTGATCACATAGGTGCCGGGCCGCAGTGTGCCGAAGGAATACGCGCCGCTGGCGTTGGTTGTGGTGGAAACATTCACCGCTGCGCCGCGGTCGTCGGTGCCGGTGAGCGTGACGGTCGCCGCGTTAATGCCGGTCTCGCCCGCGCCGAGTTGTACGCCGTCATTGTTCACGTCGATGAATACCGTACCGGCGAAAGACGACGCGGGAAGTTCGCCAAAGTTGTTGCCCGCGCCAGCGCCGCCCGCGCCGAGCGTGATAGTGGAAATGGTGTTCGAGTTCGCGGCGTTGTTGATCGTGCCGCTGGCCTGCGAGCCGACGGTCTCCTTTCCGTCCAGCAACGCGCCGGGCTGCGTCTCGGTGAGGGTGTAAGTGCCCGGCCTCAGGTTGGCGAAAGAGTAAGCACCGCTCGCGTTGGTGGTGGTGTTGGTGTTCACCGCGTTGCCTAGGTCGTCGGTGCCGGTGATAACAACAGTCACGGCGTTCACCCCCGTCTCGCCCGCGCCGAGCTGGGTGCCGTCGTTATTAAGATCGAGATAGACCGTGCCCGTGAGCGAGGCAGGCGCGAGTTCGCCGAAGTTGTAGCCGGTCGCAGCGACATTCCCACCTACGACAAGTCCACTGATGACGTCGCTGAGCGGGTTGTTCACGGTCGCGCCGCCGGAGGTGCCGACGGTGTTTTTGCCATCGAGAAAACCACCAGGCTGGGTTTCGGTGAGGGTGTAGCCGGTGGCGTTGCTGGGTCGGAGATTGGCGAAGGTGTAGTTGCCGCTCCCGTCGGTGGTGGCGGTGCGGCTCACGGCCACGCCAAGGTCATTGGTGCCGGTAAGGGTAACGGTCACGCCAGCGATGCGCGCCTCCGCGCCGCCGATGAGGCCGTCGTTGTTCAGGTCGCTATAGACGGTGCCCGCGATGCTCGTGGTAACGATGGCCAGCGCGTAGTCCTCGATCTCACCCATGCCGCCCGCGCCGATGGAACGCTCGTCGATGTTGGCGGTGCCGGCGTTGTCTGCAAGTGCCGCGTCACTCAGGCGCAAACGCAGGTAGCTTTGCCCCACGGCGAGGGCCGGCAGGCCGCTCCAAGTCAGCGCCACGGTTTGCTGCGCGATGTTAGTCGGCACGGAAACGGAGGCGTATTCGCCAGCTTCAAAAACGCCGTCGAGATTGAAGTCGATCCAAGCGCGCAGGGTCTTGGCCGCGCCAGTGTTGTTAAACACGGAGACGTTCGTCGAATAGGTCGTGTCACCCACACTCAGCACCGGCAGCGAGGCGATGGCGTCCTCGTCATTGACCGCGCCCAGCGTGTCGTCGCCCGTCGCGGTGACGCCGCTAGCTGGACCTGTCTCGGCATCGACCGAGGCCCCGAGGCGCAAGGTCGTCGAGAGGGCTTCCTTGGCCGGCGTGACGGGGCTGCCCTCGAAGGTCGCGGGCGCATCGCCGTAGTCGAAGATGTTGATGTTAAACGCGAAAATAACATGCACGTCGTTCGAGGTAGTCGTGGGGTTCGACTTGACCGTGTCTTTGCCGGGAGGCGTGCCGATAATGGCCGCGGGAAGGTTCGAGTGGACGGTGGTGGCGAGATAGGTGAGCCCGGTGAGCGGGCTGTAAACGACATGACCCTGCCCGATGAGATCGCCGGTCTGGCCGAGGTAGTCGTTGTTCGCGCCGCCGATGTAGGTGGCGTAGTCCTTCGTCACGAGGTCGCTGGTGAGGGTCGCGACGAAAATATCCAGCCCACCGCCGGCCGCGCCTTGGAAGTAGTTGCTCGCCGGGGTGGTGTTCTGCGTCGGGAAAGAGCCGGACGTGGTGCCGAAAACCAGCAGCCGGTCGGCGCGGCTGTCAAAGGCAATGCCGCCGATGTTATCCTCGGTCGAGCCGCCGAGGTAGGTGCTTTGAAAGCCTGGCGCACCGCCATTGACCGAGATGCGCGAGACGAAGGTGTCGAAGTTGCCGCCGCCATTGGCCGTCTGGGCGCCGCCTGCGGTGCCCGGCAGGTCGAGGGAGGCGGTATTTCCGCCGACGTAGAAATAGGTGTCGGTCGCCGTGACCACCGCCGCCGTGGTGTTGGTCGCGAGGGTGCCTTCGTTGCCACTGCCGCCGAGGAAGGAAAAGACGTTGAACGCGGCGGGCACCGTCGCCTGATTGGCCAGCACGCCGACGAGCAGTTCCGTGGTGCCGAGCGCGCCGGGCGTGGAATCGACAGCGTTCACCATCGCGGAGTAGTTCGCGCCGACCAGTGTGGTGGTCGCAAAGACGAGCTTCGTCTTGTCCGGCGTGAGCATGACCGAGGTGAAGTATTCGTCGTTGTCGCCGCCCACATAGGTCGCCCACTGCGGAGCGGGTGTGGTGGTCGCGCTGCCGTAGCGGATGATTACGCCTTCGGTGTTCAGTCCGGCGGCATTGCCGGCAAAGGTCGAATCCGGGCCGATGTTGGCCAGCGGGATTTGCGCGACCGGGATCGCCGCGGCCACGCGCCCGCTGGCGAAAAAGCTGTTGTCGTCCGTGACCGCCACGCTGTTCAGCGAATCCATCGTTACCGGCGTACCGGTGTAATTGAGCGAGCCGAGATTCGCGGAGTAAATGCGAATCAGCCCCGAGTTGAACGCCGCCAGCACGCGACCGTCCGGGAAAAATTCAAGATCGGCGGGCGTGTCGTTGCCGCCGCCGTTGAGCTTTTGATTGGTCACGCCGGTGTCGGCGTTCGTGATCCCAGTGCCCGTCCACGCGGTGATGTTCAGGCCCGCGGTGTCGAAACGATAGATGTAAGCCTGTTTCGCCGCCGTGCCTTCGGCAAAGCCCGCGTTCACCTGCATGTAGTTGGTCCCCGCCGGGCCGTACGCCGCGTTGGTGATGATCTCCTTCACCCAGCCAAACGCATACACGCCGTTGGAGTTCGCATTGATGGCGAAAAGGTAGGAGTCGAAACCCGTCGCGCTCGCGTCGTTGAGATCGAAGTAAGTGGACCACGCCACGTTCGGATCAATGACCAGCGGCTGATCGGCCACGATGTTTCCGCTCAACGCGTAACGCATCTCGCCGGGCTGGTCGCCAGCCACCATCGACGCACCGAGGAGTTGCTTCTGCCCGCCGATGAGCTGATAGAC
>JANXWQ010000058.1 GCA_025351065.1 Chthoniobacter sp.
TGGCGAGCTGGGTGGCGCGGGCGTCGAGTTCGCGGTAGGTGAGATGGGTTTCCTCGCAGGTGAGGGCGATGGCGTCGGGCGTGCGGGCGGCTTGATCGGCGAAGCTTTCGTGAAGGGACTCACGCAAAGGCGCAAAGACACAAAGGGCTGAGGCGGCGCGTTCCCTCTTGGCGTCTTCGCGCCTTTGCGTGAGTTCTTCCGAATTCCACTCGACGAGGAACTGCTGCTGTTCGGCAGCGGTGAGCAGCGGCACGTCGCGCAGGCAGCCGTGCGGATTTGCCGCGAAGGCGGCGAGGATGACGCCGAGGTGGCCGAGGAGGCGGCTGATGGTTTCACCGCCGAAACGGGTGCGGTCGAACTCGAGGCGGAGGAGCAGTTCGGAGCTGGCGTAGGCGGCGAGGGTGAGGGGAAAATTCGTCTGCTCGTAGAGGCGGAATTCGCGGTGCGCCCCCGCGCCGCCGGCCGCGCGGAGGGTGGTGTTCAGCTCGTGGTTTTCAAAGACGACGATGCTCTCGAAGAGTGGGCGTCCGCCGCGGACTTCGCTGCACGCCTGCACGCTGGCGAGCGGGGTGTGCTCGTGCGGGCGCATGGCGATCCACTGGGCGCGGAGGTCGCGCAGCCAGGGTATGATCTCGCGGTCATCGGCGAGGCGGACGCGGACGGGGAGGGTGCTGATGAAAAGGCCGACCATGTCCTCAGCGCCGTCGAGCGTGGAGCGGCGGCAGGCGCGGGTCGCGCCGAAAACAATGTCGCTCTCGCCGCTGCAGCGGCTGAGCAGCAGGCTCCACGCGCCCTGGACGAGCGTGTTGAGCGTGAGGTCGTGCGTGGCGGCGAGGTCGCGCAGGGATTGCGTCAGAGCGGTTGTGAGGCGCAAGTCGGCGTCGCCCTGCGCGGGCTCGGCGGCGCGGCCCGGCAGTCCTTCGGCGGGGAGCGGCGTGGGTGCGGCGAAGCCGCGCAGGGTTTCGCGCCAGTAGTCGGCGGAGGCTGATGGGCACAGGGTTTGCCGCCAGGCGATATAGTCGCGGTACGAGCGCGGCGCGGGCGGGAGCGGGGCGTCTGGTGCATCGAGCGCGGCGAAGATTTCGCGCAAAACGATGAGGATGCTGCGGCCGTCGAGCAGGGCGTGGTGAAAGGTCCAGACGAGCCGGAAATCCGCATCGCCAAATTGAAGGAGCGCGAACCGCATGAGCGGCGCTTCGTCCATCGCGAAACCGCGGCGGCGATCCTCGTGCAGCCACGCGGCGAGCCGTTCATCGGGTTGATCGTTTTCGCGCCAGTCTTCGCACGTCCACGGCACGTCCAGCGTTTCCAAAACCTCCTGCACCGGCTCCGCGTCCCAGCGAAACGCGGTGCGCAAAGTCGCATGCCGCGCGACCACTTTTTCCCAGGCCGCGCGCAAGGCGGTGGCGCTGATTTTTTCGCGCAGCGTGCAGACCATTTGCTCAATGTCCACGCCGCTGCCGGGCGCGGAGAGCGCGTGGAAAAGCATGCCGTGCTGGAGCGGAGCGAGCGGGTACGCGGCGGCGATTTTTTCCCCGCCGTCTGAGCGATGGGCCGGACGGAAATCCATGCCGGTCAGCTTGGCGAGCCCGCCCAGTCCTTCAAGGTATTCAGCGCGCGCTGCGCGCCGAGGTAGGCGGCGAGTTTGAGGCGCTTTTTCCGGCTCGGGTGGATGCGATAGACCTGCCGGCAAAGGTCGCGGGAAAGCATGCGCCAGTTGGAGGAGTTGGCGCTGTTCACCGAGAGCGTGATGGACGGTGTGAGCATGCGGACGGTGTGCCACCAGCCGCCGGGGACGAAGAGCATTTCGCCCGCGTCGAGCGTGAAAGTGAGGCCGCGCGCCTGGGCGAACAGGGGGAATTTTTCGAGGTCGGGGGATTCCACGTCGTTGAGCTGCGAGCGGTTGGGATCACCGGGCACGGGATACATGAAGGGCGTCTGGTCGGGCGCATAGACGAAGTACTGTTTGCGTCCGTAAATCTGCATGAGGAAGGCGTGAGTGCAGAGTCCGTCGTAGTGCAGCACGGGAAAGGACTGGCCCGCGCCGCCGATGAAAAGTTCGATTTTTGCGCCGCGGTTGAGCTGGGCAACATCCGGATGGGTGAGCGGGCGGTTCAGCCAGTTTGGGCTGAGGTAGGCGGGCGGGGGCTGGATGTCGGGGAGCAGTTCGGGAAAAAGGTCGGCGAGCGGTTCGTTGCGCAGGTAGGGCGCGGGATCGTCTTTCGTCGAACGCAGGACGTGATCCATGAGTGCGCCGAGGGCGTGAGTTTGGCCGCCGGCGGTGACCTGCTTCGCGGGGTAGCGGTCCTGGAAAAACTGGGGCGTCCAGCGGGCCAGCGCGGGCCAGGCGGCTAGCGCGTCGCTGATCACGACGGGCTGGTGCGGGTGCAGGTAGCGGCGGCGGAATTCACCGGCGGAAAGGCCGGTGCGGCGCTCGATAGTGGCGGTGGGTGCAGCCGTCGGGTTCATGGAAAAATGTTTTTGCCGGGCGGGCCGAGGCGCGGGAATGCTCGCCGCCTAACGCCGGGCGCGTCTAGCGTCTAGTTTGTAATTGTCGCTGGCCGTTGATTCGATGTCGTCACTTTCTCACTTTGGAAAAAGCAGTGCCTGTGCCAGTGGCGGCGCTGGCCCGGCATTGGCTTGAAGTGCTGCCCTGCCCGCCCCATGCGCGTCCTTTTTCTGAACCAATATTTTCCGCCCGACCCCGCGCCGACGGGCGTGCTGCTGCGCGAGCTGGCGGATGAACTGGAGTGCGCGGGGCACACGGTCGATTTCGTGGCGGCGCG
>JANXWQ010000095.1 GCA_025351065.1 Chthoniobacter sp.
CCGGCCTATTTGTCTTAGGTGAGGCTAATTTCTCCGACCACGGCGCGAACCGCCTCGGCGCGAGCGCGCTCATGCAGGGGCTGGCCGACGGCTACTTCGTCCTGCCCTACACCATCGGCAATTACCTCGCCCCGCAGATCGGCAAACGCCCGACCACCGACCGCGAGGAATTCAAGCGCACCGAAGCGGAAGTCCGCGCGCGCACCAGCCGCCTGCTCGGCATCAAAGGCAAGCGCACCGTCGATCATTTCCACCGCGAACTCGGTCGCATCATGTGGGACTACTGCGGCATGGCCCGCACCGAGCGCAGCCTCCAGCGCGCGCTCGCGCAGATCCCGCCGCTGCGCGAGGAGTTCTGGAAAAACGTCAACGTCCCCGGCGAGGGCGAAGCGCTCAACGTCTCGCTCGAAAAAGCCGGGCGCGTCGCCGACTTCCTCGAGTTCGGCGAACTCCTCTGCCTCGACGCCTTCGAGCGCCGCGAAAGCTGCGGCGGCCATTTCCGCGAGGAATATCAGTACCCCGACGGCGAAGCCAAACGCGACGACGCCAACTTCCAGCACGTCGCCGCCTGGGAGTTCACCGGCGAAAACTCCAAGCCCGTCCGCAACGTCGAGCCGCTCGTCTTCGAGGAAGTCCACCCCAGCGTCCGCAGCTACAAATAGCCCATGAATCTGCACCTGAAAGTCTGGCGTCAAAAGGACGCGAAAAGCGCCGGAAAGCTCGTCGCCATCGAAGCGCGCAACATCCCCGGGGACGCGTCCTTTCTCGAGATGCTAGACATCGTGAACGACGATCTCACCGTCAAAGGCGAGGAGCCCATCGCCTTTGACCACGACTGCCGCGAAGGCATCTGCGGCACCTGCTCGCTCTCCATCGACGGCGTGCCGCACGGCCCGAGCGAGACCACGACGTGCCAGCTCTACATGCGGAAATTCAAGGACGGCGCGACCATCCACGTCGAGCCGTTCCGCGCAAAAACTTTCCCCGTCGTCCGCGATCTCATCGTGGATCGCAGCGCCTTCGAGCGCATCCAGCAGGCGGGCGGTTTCATCACCGCGCGCACCGGCTCCGCGCCGGATGGCAATGCGCTCCCGGTGCCGAAAGTGAAAGCCGACGCTGCGATGGAAGCCGCCGCCTGCATCGGCTGCGGCGCGTGCGTGGCCGCGTGCCCGAACGCCAGCGCGATGCTTTTCGTCGGCGCGAAAGTTTCCCACCTCGCGCTGCTCCCGCAGGGCCAGGCGGAACGCACTTCTCGCGCGCTGAAAATGGTGCGCACGATGGACGAGGAGGGCTTTGGCAACTGCTCGAACTATCTCGAATGTGAAGCCGTCTGCCCCGCCGACATCCCCGCCTCCGTCATCGCGCGACTGAACCGCGAGTACACTTTCGCTGCCGCGAAAGACGGCGTGGCTTAGCGCGGTTAGTCCCCTTCCCGTTCGTCCATCACCCGCCGCTCCCGTTTCGTCGGGCGGCCCGCGCCTTTCGGGCGAAAGCCCGGCGTTCGCACGCAGCGCTCGTCGCGCTTCGCCAGCTCCTCGGGCGGCGTGAGGTCTTCGGCAAATTGCGGCACCAGCTTCGCCGCCACACGCGAGGGCGGCGCGGCGAGCACGCGCAGCGTCCGCGTCATCAGCCCCGTGCGCGCCGTCACCAGTTCGCCGGCTTGCGCCTCGTGCGCGGGCTTCGTCTCCGCACCGTTCACTTTCACGTGCCGCGACTTGATCGCCGCCACGGCGAGCGTGCGGGTTTTGAAAACGCGCACGGCCCACAGCCATTGATCGAGTCGCATTTTTCGCGCGCTCTCACGCGGATTACGCCACGCTCTTCGCCGGGCTTTTCGCGGGCTTGGCGGTGGCGAGGGCGGTGAGGACTTTCTCCACCGCGGCCTCGGCGGTGAGGCCGTGCTTTTTGCGCAAAATATCCACGGCCCCGTGCTCGATGAACTGGTCGGGCCAGCCGACGCGGACGACGGGGGTTTTGATCCCGGCGTCGTTGAGGTGCTCGATGATGGAGCAGCCGAAACCATTGTGGAGGACGTGGTCTTCGAGGGTGCAGACGATATCGGCGCTGCGGGCGAAGAATTCGATGGTGCCGGTGTCGAGGGGCTTGATCCAGCGGGGGTTGATGACGGCGGCGGAGATGCCCTGGGCCTCGAGAAGTTGCGCGGCTTTTTCCGCCATCTGGCACATGCCGCCGAGGCCGAAGAGGGCGACGCGGGTGCCGTGTTTGATGACTTCGGCTTTGCCGATCTCAAGGAGTTTGGGCTGTTCCTTTGGCACGACGCCGGTGCCGACGCCGCGGGGGTAGCGGATGGCGATGGGGCCGCCGGTGTAGTGGGCCATGGTCCAGAGCATGTCCACGAATTCGTCCTCATCCTTGGGCTGCATGTGGACGAGATTCGGGATGTGGCGGAGGTAGCCGATGTCGAAAAGGCCGTGGTGCGTGGGGCCGTCGTCGCCGCTGAGACCACCGCGATCCATGCAGAGCGCGACGTTGAGTTTTTGCAGCGCCATGTCGTGCACGATCATGTCGTAGGCGCGCTGCATGAAGGTGCTATAGATGGCGAGGAAGGGCTTGAAACCTTGGGTCGCGAGGCCGCAGGCGAAGAGGGCTGCGTGCTCT
>JANXWQ010000146.1 GCA_025351065.1 Chthoniobacter sp.
GCCAACGGCATTTTCGAGCCGCTGTGGAATCACCGCTACATCGACCACATCCAAATCACCGCCGCCGAACCGCTCGGCGTCGAGGCACGCGGTCCTTACTATGAAAGCGCTGGCGCACTGCGCGACATGGTGCAAAACCATCTGCTGCAACTCCTCTGTCTGGTCGCGATGGAGCCGCCCACCGACCTCGCCGCCGACAGCGTGCGCGATGAAAAAGTAAAGATCATCCGCTCGCTCCGCCCGCTCTCCGCCGAGGACGTGGCGCGCGATGTCGTCCGCGGGCAGTACAGCGCCGGAGCCATCGGCGGCGTGGAAGTAAAAGCCTACCGCACCGAGGATCGTGTCTCGCCCACATCCGTAACCGAGACCTATGTCGCTCTTAAGGCTAATGTGGATAACTGGCGCTGGGCCGGCGTGCCTTTCTACATCCGCGTGGGCAAACGCCTGCCCAAAGGCGCGACCGAGATCGCCGTGCAGTTCAAGAGCGCACCCGGCGTCCTATTCAACAAAGGCGCGGAGGACATCGGTGCGAATGTGCTGGTCATCCGCATCCAGCCCGACGAAGGCAACTCGCTCCGCATGCAGTGCAAGATGCCCGGCGCGACCCTGCGCATCGAGCCGGTGAAGATGGACTTTCACTACGGCACCAGCTTTGGCAAAGCCTCGCCCGAGGCCTACGAACGCCTGCTCCTCGACGCCATGAGCGGCGACGCCACGCTCTTCGCCCGCCGCGACGAAGTGGAAGGCGCGTGGCGTTTCATCGACCTAATAGAAGCCGCCTGGCATGCGTCTGACAACCCGCCGCCGGTCTGCGAATACCCATCCGGTTCATGGGGACCGAAGGAAGCGGATGAGCTGCTGGCGCGGGACGGACGTGAGTGGCGCAGGATGTAAGTAAGTTATGAGTTATGAAGGATGAGGGATGAATAAGATCAGCCGCGCTCGCCATCACTCATACCTCATCCTTCATAACTCATAATTATTCCCTACCATGCCCGCCACTCTCGACCTATCCGCCCTTGGCACTGAAGTCCCCGTCAGCCAGATCAGCCGCGAACTTAAGAAGCTCTGGGACACCGGCACCGCCACGCCGCCCACACGCGCCTCGCTGGTGAACTTCGCCGTCTATTGCCGCAGCACCGAGGCGATGGCGGCCAACACGGAGCTGATCTCCGAGTTCACCCGCAACCACGCCTGCCGCGCCCTGCTCATCTGCGTGTGCCGCGACGCGCCCGAGCCCCGCGTTTCCGCATGGGTCAATGCCCACTGCCACCTCTCCCGCGCCGGCGCGAAAAGCGTGTGCTGCGAGCAGATCAGCTTTCTGCTCGAAGGCGAACTGCGCGGGCGGCTGACAAACATCGTTTTCTCCCATCTCGACAGCGACCTGCCGCTTTACTTCTGGCTCCAGGGCGACCCAGTCGAAGACCTTAATCCGACCCTTTGGCCGTGGATCGACCGGCTTATCATCGACAGCCTCCCGTGGACCCATCCGCGCTGGCAGTTTGACCGGCTGCACCAAAGTCTTCACACCGCCAAAGCCACCCTCACCCTTCGCGACTTGAACTGGACGCGCTCCCTCTACTTCCGCCAGGCCCTCGCCCAGTTCTTCGACGCGCCGGAAAACCTCACCCACCTCCCCGCGCTCCGCTCCGTCGGCCTCACCTACGCGCACGGCTACCGCAGCACCGCACTGCTGCTCGTCGGCTGGCTTAGCGCGCAGCTCGGGTGGACTTTGAAAGCGCCCGGCCCGCTCGTTTTCCACAGCCCCGTGAGCGGCGACATCGCCATCCAGCTCGACGAGCAGCCCGGTCCGGCCATCAGCGGCTGCACCCTCACCTGCGGCCCCGCCACTTTCACCCTCAGCCGCCAGACCGGCGAGCGTTACCTCCACGCCGAAACCAGCCTCCCCGGCGTTCCGCCGCTCCACCACCTCCTGCCCGCCGGCCCCGACACCACGCTCGAACTCCTCGACGAAGAAATGACCCGCGGCGCCCGCCACACCCTGTATCTGCGGGCCTTGGCAGCCATCACGTTCCTGCTTTAGGCGTTGCGCCGCGGGCGGAGGGCGGGTGAAACGTGGGCACACCATTGCCATGAAAACCGCCTTCTCCATCGCCGACCTGCACGCTTCCGTCATCGCCGTGCCTCCGCTCTGCCGCGATGCCGCGCTGCACGCGAGCGCCGCGGAAAACACGCGGCTCATCCGCCACCTTGAGGCGGGCGGCGTCCCGCGCTCGTCGTCAGCGGCATCGGGGAGCAACCCGCGATCACGCACTGGCGCTACTTTGGCGTGCGCGCCTTCACCTCCGGCTGCGTCTGCGTGGCCCCGCGCCGCTCGCAGGAAATGCTCCGCGCGCTGCAAGCCGGCGACTTCGCCCGCGCCGAAGAAATCCGCGAGCGTTTCAACTCGCTCGAATCTCTCCGCAACGCCCACGGTCCCATCCCCGTCCTCCACCACGCCGCCGAACTCGCCAACATCGCCAATACCGGCCCATCGCTCCCGCTCATGGCCGACCTCGCCGAAGAATTGCGCGACAAAATTTTCCCCGTCGCGACCGGGCTGCTTGGGTGGAATGCCGGGTAGGTTTTTTCCAGCTCAGTCCTTCCCCTGCGTGGGGAAAAGCAGCGTATCGACGTAGCGCTGGTTCGTCTGGCGCAGGCGGCCGACGAGGATGCGGCCGATGGCGATGAGAAACTTGAACGCCGCCGTGGGATAGACGCCCGCCGCCGCGGAGATGACGGCCTGGGTGATGCGGAGCAGGGTGCAGTCCGCCGCGGCGACCACATCCGCGGAGCGCACGCCGGCATCGACGAGCGCGAGTTCGCCGAAGAAGTCGCCGGGCTGGAGCGAGGCGAGATTGATGTCGCGTCCGTGGCCGTGGTGCAGGACGCGGGCACCGCCGTCCACGAGGATGAACATGCAGTCGCCGGGGTCGTCCTGCTTGACGATGATCTCGCCTTTCTTCGCCTCGACGACATCGAGCAGCTCGACAAAGTCGGCCAGTTCCTCGGTGGTGAATTCGAGGAAGAGGGATTTGCCCTTCAGTTTTTCCAGAATCTGGCTGCTGGTACTCATGGATGGTGGTCGGGGATTTGGCCGTCGCGGTGGCGAAGGTGGCGTGCGGTCATGGCGCGGCGTGACGACTACCACCCTCGTCCGGCGCTGAGAAGAAATCTTTTCCCGCAAACCCCGTGGTCACGCGCTTTTGGCACCTGCCGCAAAAACTGAACGCCCAACGCCTTGGCTGCGCGGGGCAACATCGGGCGTCGGGCGTGGAGTCAGTCGCGGGCGCGCGGGGCACCCGGCGGCGGAAGGTTACTTCGGCTTCTTCTCGTGGTGGGCGGCCTTGAACTCTTCGAGGGTCACCTTGCCGTTGTTGTCGGCGTCCATTTTCTTGTAGAGTTCCTCGGCCTTGGCCGGGTCTTTCTGGCCGCGCGGGCCGGCTTTAAATTCGGCGAGGCTGATGTCGCCGCTCTTGTCCGTGTCGAGGAGGGCAAAGGCCTCTTCCGGGGTGTGGTGCTTTTTCTCGCCAGCGGGAGCGGTGGGCGCAGCGGGTGCGGCCGGTGCTTCGGTCTTGGGTTCGTCGGCGGCAAAGGCGGTGGCTCCGAGAGCCAGCGCCGCGAGGATGGTGCTGAGTTTTTTCATGTCGTGGTTGGTTTGGTTTTTTGTTTGGTGTGCGCGGCGCAGGCTTTGGTCATTCTACGGGCCGCGCACGCTGGATTTTGAACGGCCTTTTGACGCAGGAGTTGCGCGGGAGTTCAAATTGTTTCACGCCATGATTTCCTTCACCACATTGCCCGCCACGTCGGTCAGGCGGAAATCGCGCCCGGCATAGCGGTAGGTGAGCTTTTCGTGATCGAGGCCGAGGAGGGCGAGCATGGTGGCGTGGAGGTCGTGGATCTGGACTTTGTTTTCCACGGCCTCGTAGCCGTAGTCGTCGGTCTGGCCGTAGCTCAGGCCGCCGCGCACGCCGCCGCCGGCCATCCAGACGGTAAAGGCCTTGTTGTTGTGGTCGCGCCCGTCGCCACCCTGGGCGTGCGGGGTGCGGCCAAACTCGCCGGCCCAGACGACGAGCGTGTCTTTCAAAAGGCCCCGGGCGCGCAGGTCGGCGAGCAGTCCGGCGATGGGCTGATCGACGGCGCGGGCGTTGTTGCCGAGCCCGGTGCTGAGGTTGAAATGGTGGTCCCAGTTGCCGTGCGAGATTTCCACGAAGCGCACGCCCGCCTCGATGCAGCGCCGCGCGAGCAGGCATTTGCGACCGAAGTCATCCGTCGCCGCGTCGCCGATGCCATAGAGCTTTTGCGTGGCCGCGCTTTCCTTCGCGAGATCCATGACCTGCGGCATCTGGCTCTGCATTTTGAAAGCCAGCTCGTAGGACTGGATGACGCCCTCGACTTCCGGGTTCACGCGGTCGCGCGCGAGCTTTTCGCGGTTGAGCGTCTGCACGAGATCGAGCTCGTCGCGCTGCGCGGCGGGGCTGAGCTGCGTCTCGAGATTGCGCACCTCCGCGCCGGCGATGGGCCGGTTTTCCTGCCCGATGCGCTGCGCCTGGTAGATCGCGGGGAGAAAGGCGCTGCCGTAATTCTGCGCGCCGCCAAAGCCGCTCGGCGGGGTTATGGTGATGAAGCCGGGCAGGTTTTCATTTTCGGTGCCCAGCCCGTAGAGCGACCACGCGCCGAGCGACGGGCGGACGAACTGGAAATTGCCCGTGTGCATTTTCATAAAGGCCTGCGGATGGCTCGGCAGATCGGTCTGCATCGAGCGCACTAGGCACATCTCGTCCGCGTGCTTTGCCACATTGGGGAACAGCTCGGAAATCCACAGCCCGCTTTTGCCGCTCTGCGCGAACCTCCACTTCGAGCCGAGGAGCTGGGTGCCGGGGCGCTTGCCCGGCTTGCCGGTGTCGGCGGTGAGTTGCGGCTTGTAGTCGAAGGTGTCCACATGCGACGGCCCACCGCGCATCGTCAGAAAAATCACCCGCTTCGCCCGCGCGGGAAAATGCGGCGCCCGCGGCGCGAGCGGATTTTCCGCCGCCGCCGCACGCGTGGCAAGGCCGGTAAAGGCGAGATAGCCAAAGCCGCACGAAAGCGACTTGAGCATGGCGCGGCGGGAAAAGGCTTCGGGCTGAAACAGGCAGTCGGGACAGGAGTCGGTGTTCACGAAGATCGGGAGTTGATGTCCCGTGGAAAACCGCGATGTGCCCGCGGTTGCTGCCTTTGTCTTGGTAAATGTGCAACGGCGGTGAAGTCGGTCGGCGCAAGCCGGGTAGGGATGGCACTCCGTGCCGTCCGCCGGGCGAGCG
>JANXWQ010000161.1 GCA_025351065.1 Chthoniobacter sp.
TCTGCGCCTCTGCGTTAAAAACAGTGCGGGCCTAGTAAGTGTTGAGGCGTCCGCCGGCGTTCTCGGGCTTATCGCTGAATTTGATGGTGGGCGCGTTGCCCTCGTACATATGGGCGGTGGACCTGGGCTTGCCGCGGGCGCAGGCGGCGAGGGTGAGGGCGAGCAGGGCGGCGAGGAGGAGTCGGGACATGGCGCGCACCGTAGCGGTGAAACGCGCGGAGTCGAAGCCCATCTGCCCAGCCGGCGACGGGGCCTTTCCCGCCGGGGAAAAGGGATTGCGCCGAGTCGGAAATCGTGGGAATTACCGCACCGCCGAAAGGCCGCCTGCCCATGTGGGACATCTCACCTCCTCGTAAACGCTTTTACCGCCGCCTCTGGTTCCTCGTCCCGTTCGGACTGGGCGTGGTCGCGGTGGTCGTGGGCGCGATTTTCGTGCTGATCGAAAAGGCCCGGCTGGAGGCCAAGGCGCGGACGGATTTCGACTACGCGCGGCTCGGCGACATGGAATCGGCCAGCGTGATCTACGACCGCAAGGGTGTGGTGATGGGCCGCATCTACACGCAAAACCGCGACCAGGTTTCCATCGACGACCTCTCGCCCGCGCTGCTCACCGCCGTGGTCGCAGCGGAGGACGCGCGGTTTTACCAGCATCATGGCGTGGACTACAAAGGCATCACCCGCGCGATGTTGAAAAACTACCGCGCAGGCCGCACCGTGCAGGGCGCGAGCACGCTGGCCCAGCAGCTCGCGCGCAACACTTTCCCCGACCTGCTCCCGCCGCAGGACAAAAGCTACCAGCGCAAACTGCTCGAGCTGGCCGTGGCGCGCGAAATCGAAAACCGCTGCCCGAAACGGCAGATTCTCGAGCTGTATTTGAACCGCGTCTTTTTCGGCAGCGGCTTTTACGGCGCGGAAGCGGCGGCGCGCGGCTACTTCGGCAAGCGCGCGAAAGACCTCACGCTGTCCGAGGCGGCTATGCTCTGCGGCCTGCTGAAAAGCCCCAGCAACCTCTCGCCGTGGCGCAACCGGCAGGCGTGCATTGATTCGCGCAACTACGTGCTCCAGCGGGCCATGGAGATTGGGCTCATCACGCCCGAGGTGCGGGCGGCGACGCTGCAGGAAGACATCGTGGTGAAGAACCGCAAACCCACGCACCAGGAGTCCTACGCAGCCGACATGGTGGCGCAGCAGGTGGCGCTAAAAGTGGGGCGCGACAGCGCGGTGAGCGACGGCTACCGCATCTACACGACCATCGACACTGAGCTGCAAAAGGCGGCGGAGCAAGCCGTGCGCGAGCAGCTCGACCAGATCGAGCGGCACGAGGGCTTCGAGGGGCAGACGGCGGCGAAGTTCGACATGGATTTCAAAGCCCACCAGCGGGCGACGGCGACGGCGGAGGGTGAAATCGGCGGCGTCGGGATGCCGGAATATTTGCAGGGCGGCGCGGTCGTCTTGGACAACACGAACGGCGGCATCCTCGCCCTCGTCGGCGGGCGCGACTTTGCCCACAGCCCCTACAACCGCGCGACCTCGGCGCGGCGTCCGCCCGGCACCGCATTCAAGCCGCTGGTCTATGCCGCGGCGTTTGAAAAAGGCTTCAGCCCCGGCACGCTTTTGCAGGACGCGGTGATGGACAACCGGCAGGTCATGATCGGCGGCCAGACCGGCATCCTCGGCGAATGGGGCCCCGAGCGCGTGGACAACAAATACGAGGGCGGCATCTCCGCCCGCACCGCGCTCGTGAAGTCGAAGAACGCCGCCACCGTCCGCCTCGGCATGATGACCGGGCTCGACCGGCTGCTCCCGCTCGCCAAGCTGGCCGGCATCGACAGCCCGCTCCGCCCTTTCCCCGCCACCTACCTCGGCAACGGCGGCGAAGTCACGCTCATGGAAATGACCCTGGCCAGCACCATTTTCCCCAACGGTGGCTGGCGGCCCGACAAGCCTTTCATCATCAGCAAAATCGAGGACAAGAGCGGCAAAGTCATCTACCAGGCCGAGCGGAAAAAGGTGAACGTCATCAAGCCGACGACTGCCTACGAAATCAACTCCTGCCTCCAGGAAGTGCTCGAACGCGGCACGGCCGACCGCACTTTCACCGAGCTGGGGCTCAAAAAATTCCCGCTCGGGGGCAAAACGGGCACGGCCTACAATTTCACCGACGCGTGGTTTGTCGGCTATTCGAGCGCGGTGACGTGCGGGGTGTGGGCGGGCTTCGACAAACCGAAGCCGATCTACCGCGGCGCGTTCAGCAGCGAGGTCGCGCTGCCCATCTGGGCGAACGTGATGAAGGCGACCTTTGCCAGCTACCATCCGAATGAATTTCCGCCGGCCAAGGCCATCATCAAAGTCGAGCTGTGCGCCGCCTCCGGCCAGCTCGCCACGGACAAATGCACGGAGACGGTCGAGGACAAGGTGACCGGCGAGAAGACCCAGCGGCGCACCACCTACTTTGAAATCTGCACCGAGGAGCAGGCGCCCAAAATCGGCTGCAGCGTCCACAGCGGCGGCGGTGCGGGCACCTTTGTGAAAGCAGTGCCCGCCGGCGAAATCCCGCGCGCCACCTTGGCGGTGAACGTCGCCACCGTGCAGCCCGTGGCGATGAAAGCGCCGACGGTGCTCGGCAACGATCCCTACAACTCCATGCAGTCCATTCAGAACGCCATCGCCATGAAAGCCCTCGGCGGCGGCGTCGCGCCCGTGGACAGCTCCGTGAAAGTCCCCGTGGCCGCCGCGCCGGCCGAGGCCGAGCCGGAAGTCCGCCGCGCCATGCCCGTGCGCCCGACCGAGCGGCAGGCCACCGTCATCGACGCCACCATCAAGCTCGACCCGCCGCCGCCGATTGAGTTTTAGGAAGAAAGTGGAAAGCGGCTTCCAGCGATGAGTAACGAATGGAGCACACCGTGCTACCTGCCCTCTGTCTCCAGTCTGCTTGTTACTGCGGACAACGTGTCGAGGCGCAACAGTTAGGCGTCATTGGATTCGCTTCCATGCGGCTTCAAATCGGTCTGCGCCATATATCTGCTTTCGGATGCGGATAGCCTCGTGAAGAACCTCGCCAGCAGCACCGCCGCCTTCATGTCTGTCGTTGAATTCTGAGTTGCGCTTGAACCAACGGATAGTCCTGTCCCACTCGTCCATGTAGCCGAAGACGGTCAAAATCAGGCTGTCGCGTCCCAAGCCACGCTTCGCGTCCTCTGCCAGCAACCAGTCGAGCTGCGATGCGTCGCCGAACACATACTGGTAGTAACGGCGTGCCAATGAAGGGATGTAGCCAAGACTCTCGCCGCACATGTCGAGTTGCGACTTCATGCGCTTGTCGCGGCGGAGTGCCGCTTCGTTGATGAGGTCGAATATCTTGAGTTCGGTTTCGTGGCGGTGGCTGTCAAGCGTGCCGAGCTGATACGGGTCATACGACTTTGCCGGTTTTGTTCCGGTGACGACGACGCTCGTGTTGAAGAGGCTTCGGTCGTATTTGGCTCCGCTTGGGGACGCGCATCCGAGCAAGAACAGACTCAAGCCGATGAAGATTGAAGAAAGCGTGCGCATGACGCCTAACATGGTATTAGGCTGCATGGGAGTAAGGTAAGTTTTCTTAGCCCTCGATCGTATTCATCTCCACAGGCTCGACTTTGATGCCTAGGTCTTCGAGCCAGACGATGGCTTTCTTGATCTCCATGCGCTCGCCTTCGAGCGAGAGCGAGACGATGCCGATCTCATCGGTCACGCTGGCTTGGCGGACATTGGTGATGACTTCAAAGGTCTTTCCCAGCTCCCACAGCACCGGGCGGGTGACGAGCTTGGTGGGAAACATGAGCCAGAGGCGCTGTTTTTCGTTCATGGCTTGGAATGGTGAGGTCTAGCCGCCGGCGATGGCGGGGACGATGCTGATCTCGTCGTTTTCATTTACCACCGTGGCTTTCTCGTCGAGAAAGCGCACGTCCTCGCCGTTGACGTAGATATTGACGAAGCGGCGGATGGCTCCGGCTTCGTCGCAGACGCGGTCTTTCAGGCCGGGGAAAGCCTTGTCGAGGTTGTCGAGCAGTTCGCCGATGTTACCCCCGGCGGCGCTGACTTCTTCGAGGTCGTTGGTGAGTTTGCGGAGCGGGGTGGGGATGAGGACGGAAGGCATGGTGTTGATTATGAATGAAAAATGGAGAATGAAGAATGAAGAATTTCGCGCTCAGGCGACGGCGTTGTCTTTGGCGTAAACGTGTTCCTCGAATTCGCGGAGGCTGGGCTTGATAAGGCGGGGCTCGCCGCATTTGCCGATGATGGCTTCCTGCGTTTTCAACCCGTGGCCGGTGATGCAGAGCACGGCGCTGCCGTCGCGAGGGATTTTGCCCGCCTCAATGAGTTTGCGCGTGCAGGCCACGGTCACGCCGCCGGCGGTTTCGGCAAAGATGCCCTCGCACTCGGCGAGCTGGCGGATGCCTTCTACGACTTCGTCGTCGGTGCAATCCTCGGCGGTGCCGCCGGTCTGCTTCATGGCGTGGATGGCGTAGTAGCCGTCGGCGGGCGTGCCGATGGCGAGCGACTTCACGATGGTCTCGGGCTTCGGCACGGGCTTCACGATGTCGGTGCCGCGCTTCATCGCGTGGGCGATGGGTGCGCAGCCGGCGGCTTGCGCGCCATAAACGGAAAAGGGGGTGCCTTCGACGAGGCCGAGCCTGGTGAATTCGCCGTACGCCTTGTGGATTTTTGTCAGCAGCGAGCCCGAGGCCATTGGCACCACGGTGTGCTGCGGGATGCGCCAGCCGAGCTGCTCGCAAATCTCGTAGCCCATCGACTTCGAGCCCTCGGCGTAATATGGGCGCAGGTTCACATTCACAAAGCCCCAGCCGTATTTGCCCGCGATCTCGGAACACAGCCGGTTCACCTGATCGTAAGCGCCGTGGATGGCGACGACGTTCGTGCCATAGACGAGCGAGCCGAGCACTTTGCCCTGCTCGAGATCGGCGGGGATGAGCACGTAGCTTTTCAGCCCCGCGCTCGCGGCATTGGCCGCCACGGAGTTCGCGAGATTACCCGTCGAGGCGCAGGCCACGACTTTGAAACCCAGCTCCCGCGCCCGGCTCAGCGCCACGGAAACGACGCGATCCTTAAACGACAGCGTCGGGTAATTGACCGTGTCGTTCTTGACGTAGAGTTCGCGGATGCCGAGAGCCTTTGCGAGCCGGTCCGCCTTCACCAGCGGGGTGAAACCGACCTGCGTCCCGACCGTCGGCTCGCCGTCGATGGGCAGCAACTCGCGGTAGCGCCACATGGTGTGCGGGCGGCTTTCGATGGCCTGCCGGGTGAGCACCGGGCGGATGGCGTCGTAGTCGTAGGCGGCCTCCAGCGGGCCGAAGTCGAAGTCGCAGACGTGGATGGCCTGCTTGGGATAAAGGCGTCCGCACTCGCGGCATTTGAGGCTGGTGAAGTAGGGCGATGGTTTGTCCATAAGTCGTGTGGGACTTCCATCGAGGATCGAGTGGCGACTAAGACAAAGATTCTGAGGCTGCGACCTTGGAATCCCTTCTCATCTTTTCCTCCGGCGCTCGCGCGCCTTCGGCTGGATTTGGCACCTGGTCCCCGCTACTTGCGTAGCGAGCGGTTGCCGTGACTTCATTGGGCCAGTCCCTCGGTCACTCTTGATGAAAGTGCGCGGAAAGTAGGGAGCCAGGTGGGGGGCGTCAAATGGTTTTTCCGGCGCTGGGATTTGGGCGAAAAGTGATCTTCCTTCCGAGGCCGCGGGCTGGGCAGACTCTCCGCCATGTTTGCCAACTCTCTCCCAAGAACCATTCGCGCAGCTTTCTTCATCCTCCTCGCCGTCGCGCCGCTGCGCGCGGCGGAACCGGTGGTGCCGGAGGATGTGGTCTTCGAGCGCGACGTCGAGTTTTCCAATGCCGCCGACCAGCACCTCCAGCTCGATCTCGCCCGTCCGAAAAATGGCGACGGGCCGTTTCCGGCGATCGTCTGCATTCACGGCGGCGGCTTCCGCGCGGGAACGCGCGACGGTTACGACAAGCTTTGCATGACGCTGGCGCAGCGCGACTATGTGGCGGTGACGATCACCTATCGGCTCTCGCCCGGCGCGCAGTTCCCGGCGGCGGTGCAGGACTGCAAGGCGGCTGTGCGCTGGCTGCGCGCCAACGCCACGAAATATCACGTCGATCCCGCCCGCATCGGCGCGACCGGCGGCTCCGCGGGCGGGCATCTCGCGCTGTTCCTCGGCGTGACCGCGGGTGCGAAGGAATTTGAGGGCGAGGGGAATCTCGACCAGTCGAGCGCGGTGAGTTGCGTGGTGAGTTATTCCGGGCCGAGCGATTTCACAAAATCGTACGGCAAGAGCGTGGATGCCGCGGAGGTGCTGCCGCTTTTCTTCGGCGGCGATCTCACGACGAAGCTGCGCGAGCACATCGCCGGCAGCCCGCTCGCGTGGGTCACGCCGCACGCCGCGCCGACGCTGTGCATCCACGGCACGGCGGACAACTACGTGGCCTTCGAGCAGGCGCAGTGGATGGTCGAGCGGCTGAAAGCGTGCGGCGTCGAGGCCGAGTTGCTCGCGTTTGAAGGCGCGGGCCACGGCCTGAAAGGCGACGACGCGCGGAAGGCGGACGCCGCGATGCTGGCGTTTTTCGACGCGCATCTGCATCCCGGCGGGCGCTGATTTCCGGCCGAAAGGCGCGCGCATTTTTCGCCCATCGCGGGCGGCGAGATGTTGCATTGACCGGCCTCCGCGCCTCGCTAGCCTGCGCCGTCCCATGAGTTCGCTGAACAAAAAATTTCCGCGCCTGCTGCCGGAACCCATTCGCAAAGGAGCCAAGGTCGCCGACCTCATCGACACCGCTTTCAAAGCCTACAATGGCGGCCGGCTCGCCGAGGCCTGCCGCCTTTTTTCGGGCAAAATGATCGCGGGCGACGGCTGCGTGGGCATGTCGCTGACCGGTGCGCTCACGCCTGCGGGGCTGGGCCGCTCGGCCATCGTGCCGCTGCTGAAGGCGGGCTTTGTGGACTGGATCATTTCGACCGGCGCGAACCTCTACCACGATCTCCACTACGGGCTCGGCATGCACCTTTTCGCCGGCTCGCCGTTTTTGAACGACGTGGATTTGCGCCGCGACGGCATCATCCGCATCTACGACGTGCTCTTCGACTACGACGTTCTGCTCGATACCGACGCCTTCGTCCGCCACGTCATCCAAGGGCCGGAATTTCAGCGCACCATGGGCAGCGACGAGTTCCACTTTCTCCTCGGCAAATACGTCGCCGAGCGCGAGCGCAAACTGGGGATCAAGGAAACCAGCGTGCTCAGCGCCGCCTACCGCTATGGCGTCCCCGTTTTCACCAGCTCGCCGGGCGACAGCTCCATCGGCATGAACGTAGCCGCGATGGCGCTGCGTGACTCGAAGCTGCTCATCGACACGAACCGCGACGTGAACCAGACCGCGGCTATCGTCTATGGCGCAAAGTCGGGCGGCGCGACTTCGAGCGTCTTCATCCTCGGCGGCGGTTCGCCGAAAAATTTCATGCTGCAAACGGAGCCGCAGATTCAGGAAGTCATGGGCATCGAGGAGCGCGGACACGACTACTTCCTGCAATGCACCGACGCCCGCCCCGACACCGGCGGCCTCAGCGGCGCGACGCCCGGCGAGGCCGTGAGCTGGGGCAAAATCGACCCGGAAAATCTGCCCGATTGCGTGGTCTGCTACGCCGACTCCACCATCACCCTCCCGCTCATCACCGCCTACGCTTTGACGAAGGCTAAGCCGCGCAAACTCAAGCGCCTCTACGACCGCCGCGATGCGCTCTACGCGAAGCTGCGCGCGCAGTATTTGAAGCACGGCCAGGTCACGAAAGTCGAACACCGCACCGATCTCGCGAAGCTGAAACGCGGTCGCTCCGGCCGCTCCGTCACCGGCACGAAGCGCTGACCCATGCCGAAGCCCGATCCGCGCGCCCTGCTCTTCGAGCGCATCCGCACCCGCCCGGCGAAATTCGTCCACGTCCGCGGCGTGCCCTACACCGTCGCCGCCGAGACCGCCGAAAATCCCGACGACGCCGACCACCTCCACCTCACGCTCGAAGTCCCGCCCTTTGGCCGCCTCCGCGCCGCGGTGAATACTTTCTCCCGGCTCAACCGCGACGCCGGTTTCGACCCGCGCATCCGCATGGGCATCGTCTCCGCACCGTACGAGAAAAAGCCCGAGCCCGGCCTCGAAGAACTCCCCGGCCAGGACTACGCGCAACTTGAGGCCATCCTGCCGATTACGTACGAGCACTACGACCGCGAGCCGCTCGCCACTTTGCTCATGGAGAAAATGAAACGCGCCGTCCGCGCCGAAGTCTGGGGCGAGCTGTATGCGCGCGAGCACCTCGGCATCCATCAAATCCACAGCCGCCGCGCGAGCTGCGCCGTGAGCCTTGACCTGCACAACCGCGACGGTGCCCTCAAGCTCTACTACCCCGACGGCCTCTCCGAACTGCTGCTGTTCAAATTCTGCGGCCAGCCATAGCGGGCGCTGTTGGGTGGCGAGCGGGGTTGGGGCGGGTGGAAAAAACCTGTCATCCTGAGCGAAGTGTAGGCTTTGCGAAGCGCAGCCGAAGGACCTCCATCTTTTCCGTGGGCGGAGGCGGTGCGGTGCGCCTCCCAACCGCCACCTCCGCCCCGAAGAAAAAATTAGAGGTCCTTCGACTGCGTTCCCGCCCGCCTGCGCCCGCCGGGAACTCCGCTCAGGATGACAGTTGTTTGGATTGTTCCGCGACGTTTGACCCCGCCCATGTCGCCGCGTAGGCTCGCCGCCCTTTTCCAAAAAAACCAGACGCGCGCGATGAATTACAAAGACACCCTCCTTCTGCCGAAGACGGATTTCCCGATGAAGGCCGACCTCGTGCAGCGCGAGCCGGCGCGGCTGGCGCAGTGGGAGGGCGCGGGGCTTTACGGGCGCATCCAGGAGGCGCGGAAGGACGCGCCGCTTTTCGTGCTGCACGACGGCCCGCCCTTCGCGAATGGCGATGTCCACATGGGCACGGCGCTG